>NZ_CP031166.1:300000-571580 GCF_003344865.1 Euzebya pacifica | reverse complement strand
CGGACCTGTTGGCCGTGGCCGATGTCGAGGATCTGGGGTGGCCCTTGGGCGTTGGCGGGTGCGGGGAGGCTCGGATCGAGGGAGATGGTGAGGGTGTGGACGCCGCGGCCGCGTTGAACCAGCCCCTGGCTGGCGGTGACGCCGGTCACGGCCCACAGGGGGATGACGAGTTCGCGGTTGGCGATGCTGCCGGTGGAGATGCGGATGGCGTCGTCGGTGAGGACGTACCGCTGGGTGGTGAACCGGCCGTTGGTGGCGGAGGACTGCAGGTCGCGGCGCGCGTCGGTCCACAGGACGGTGCGGGCGGTGGGGGCGACCCCGTGGTGCATGACGGGTGCGGGACGGATGTCGTTGACCGGCTCGACGTTCTCGTTGCCGTCGTCGCGGACGTGGGCGGTCCATCCCTCGGGGGTTGCTGCGCGTTCTTGGTGACGGCCCGACGGGTCGCGATGCCAGACGAGTTGGGGTGTCATGGGAGGAGTGTGCCCTTCGGTGCGGAGGGGCCGGCCGCAACCCCCACGCGCCGTCGGCCTTGCGGTGTTGCTACTCGCGTCCGCATGATTCGCTGCTGGCCCAGCGTCGCTGTGGGCGCTTGAGACTCACCGGCCGGTTCCCGGCACTTCTGCCTTACGGGAGGTGTGGGGTGACGCGACGGTCCACGCGTTGCACCACCAGTTCGCCGAGTCCTCCGGCTGCAACCCTGACGGGGCCGGCGTCCTCGGCGGCGACCTCGAGGCCGCACTCGATCAGGTAGGTGACCATTGGGTTGTCACACGCCGACCATGCCGGGTTCGACCGGTCGGTCTGCCGCATGGCCTTCACGGCCTGCTGGCAGTCCAGGTAGGCGCGGACGGGGTGCCTGGCACGCCAACTCGGCATCCGGCAGCGTCCGACGTCGACGTGTCCCGGTGTCAGCTGCTCAGGTCAGGCGTGTGCTTGTGCGCGTTGGTGAGCGCGTGGCAGGCGACCGCGACCGGTTCGGTCCCGTCCTTGTCCGCCGCGATGATCGTCACGGCCGCCGCGACCATCGCCGCCACGCCACCGATCTCGTCGAGGTCGCGTGACCCGGTGAGCGCCGCGTAGTCGTTGGCGGTGTTCTCGTCGCAGCAGTGGTGGCCCGTCTCGATGCGGGCCAACGCGTCGACCACCATCTGTGTCTTGGTGGTGCCGACGCCGACGGGGAAGGTTCGGATGACCGCATCGATCTGGTCGCACAGCGCGACCAATGACGGGTGGACCTCGTTGCGGGTCACCGACATGAGGACCTCGTGCTCGGGCAGCAGCCCGAAGCCGACGGTGACGGTCCCGGTGACCAGTTGGCTGTGCCGAAGCCCGTGCGGGAAAGTCGCCGCCGGGGTGATGTGCGCGGCGGTCGTCTCGCGGGCCATCCTCTTGCGCGCGCGTCGTCGGGTCGGCCGCACCACAGGGGAGGTCCGGGCGGCGGCGACCGCCGAGACCGTGCCGAGCAGCGGGTGGCAGCACTCGTTGATCACGACGATGCCGGGCGGTGTGGGGATGTCCATGGAGGTGATGGTCGACCGTGCTATCGACGGTGCCTGCCCCGTGCGGGGGCGTTCATCCCACCCGGTCCAGAAGTTCTGCAAGGCGACGTCCGTCGTCGCCGTCGGGGTCGTGGTCGTGGCCGCCGAACTCGACGACGATGCCGTCGCGGCGCATTCGGCGCACCCGGTCGCCGCACCGCTTGCACAGGCCCTCCCCCCTGGCCTGGGCCGGGGCTGCCTCGCCGCCGCAGACGGCGCGCGTCCAGAGGATGTCGAAGGGCCGCACGGCCACCGACGCGTGGGTGTGGGCGTCGATGCCGACGATGCGGTCCAACGCCATGGCATGGAGCCTGCCCGGCCGTCGGGGCGTGACCGCGGCAGCGATCCGGACGGTTCTCGGGCCGGTGAGGACCCGTGCGACGGCGGCGTCGTCGAACAACTGCGTGCTCACGCTGTCGTCGGTGAGCGTCCAGGCGGTGGTGCCGTCGGGTGCCTGCCAGTGCGGGTACTCACCCCCGGCGGTGGTGTCCCACCGGTGCTCCACCTCGCGCAGCCAAGCGGCTCCCCGGCCGGGCGTGGCGCAGGCAATGCACCCGCGGTCACGGGTGTCGCCTGGTTGGCAGGTGTGCAGCACGGTGACCGCGTCGGGGGTGGTGGCGGTGATGGTCTGGCGGGCCGGGTCGGGGATCAGCACCCGTGTGTCGAGCACGTCGACGAGACGTCCTTCGGTCCGTCCTGTCGGCTGGCCCAGGACGATGCCGATGGGCGGCCGGTCGATCCGGTGCACCGGACCCGGCGACGGCAGCTCCGGCGGGTCGTTGCTGTCGCGGACGGAGAACTGGACCCGGTCGAGCCCTTCGTCGCATCGGCTGCACATCCGTCCGGCGGCCGCGGCGTCGACCGGTTGTCCGACGGGCAGGCCGCAGATGGTCTCATCGCCGTCGGTGACGGCCCCGACGACGGGGGCGTCGCCGTTGTGGCGCCACCACTCGAGGAGCCGCAGGTGCGGCAGTCCGTCGCCGGCCGGGGCAGCGGTCACCGTGTCGAGGACGTTGCCGGCCTCCCCGCCGACGAGCAACGGACGGTCGTGCATCGCCGCGACGGTCGACAGCAGGCTCCGGGCGTACACGGCGGTGCCGTTGACCCTGACCGCATAGGTCTGTTCCTTCCACCACTGCCCTATGACCCGGAACACCATCGCGCAGTCGGGGCAGGCTGAGTCGGTGTCGGGCCCGGACGGGTGGGTGACGCCGTAGTCGCAGGCCCGCATCCCGTCGGTGGCGGGCACGCCGACGGGATCTTCGGCCCAGTCGACGATGACGTGGTCGCCGTCGGTCCGCACCTGAGCCCTCACCGGCATGCCGTTGAACATCGGGGAGCTGACCGGGACGCCGTCATGGCCGGCCCAGCGGCGCAGCGGTGCGGCCACCGATGTCAGGTGGACGCCGGGGTCGGTGAGACGTCGGACCTGGCCGTGCTGTTCGGCGGCGATCCCCCACCCGTCGCGGACGTCGGCCCACAGCACGACTCGCTTCCAGTTGTCGGTGGGGTCCGGGGTGTCGACGGTCGGGGCGGTCCCGATCGGCTCGCCGAACCCGAACTCGCCCTCGAATCCGAACCCGTAGTCGATCCCGACAGCGACGGCGATCCCGACGACGCCGACCGGCCGGGGGTCAGTGCGTGCAGGCCGTGGGTGAGGTAGTCGGCCCACGCCTCGACTTCCACTGCCGGCCAGATCAGGTCGACGCTCTCGTGGTCGTCGGCTTCCACGGCGTTGTGGGCGACGCCGCGGTCCCATTCGCCCCAGGTCGCCTCGTGGACGCGGTCAAGGAGGTGCGGAAGGGCAACGGCGACCCTCGCCAGCCCACCGGGACGGGTGAGGATCCGCACCCGCATCGTCGGGTCGTGGTCCTCAACGGTCGCCAGGAGTCCGACGGCGGCATCGGCCACCAGTTCGTGGTCGGCGGCGATCAGGGCGTTGCGTGCGGTCTGGTAGGGCTCGCCGGTGTCGGCCATCCGTGCGCGGACGGCCCGGTCGAAGTTGTCGGTCGGCATCTGGTGCTCCTGCCGGCGAGGAGGGTCCACGCCACCTGTCCCGCCGAGTGTGAGCGATGCGTCCGACACGCCTTCTCGGGCGTGGGCTTCGGGGCTGTCTTCGGGGTGGTGGTGTGACCGGAGCGGGGCTCCATGCCGGTGGTACGACGATCCCGCGTGGAGGGATGTCCCCGGCTGGCGTTGCCGTAACCGACGTTGATCTATGCGAACCGCTCGGCGCGGCAAGGGGCGGCTGGGGGGACTGACGACGGCCCAGGTGTTGACGCTGTCACCCGATCTCGTCACCCAGTGACGTCAGGTGTCTGGGTCGCCATGGTTCGTCACCCGCCCTTGCGCCCCGGCCACGTCAACCGAACCCGTCCCGCCCCGTGGACCCGTTCGGCCGCCGGCAGCGACCTCGTCGACGTGGACAACGTCTCGATCGAGCAACCCGTCGTCACGGGAACGCCCCCCGGCCGCACGGGCCAGGGCCCAGGCGCCAGGACACGCCGGCCCCAGGGCGGGCTCCGACCCCAGGAGCTGCACCAGGACCAGGAGCATGTCGCAGCACGTCCGGATGGATGGCCCATGCCCGTCGGTACTGCACCCGCCTCGAACGGCACCGGGGACTCTCGACGGCCGGCACGGAAGCGTCTGGCCTCCGTCAACCACCGTCGTCACCGCACGACGACACCATCCGACGGCACGCCCCCGACCGGGTTGTCACCCCGGTCGTCTACCATGCGTGGTGCGGCCGTCGGAGGCCGCTAGCCGCCTGAAGGTCCACCGTTCGCTCCCCGGCAGCGAGGACCGAGGCTCAGGCCCGCTCAGGGCACAGCCCCGCAAGGTTCCGACAGCCAGACCCACCAGACAGCACCGACCATGCCGTGGCCCGAACGACGGGCGATGGAGACCCTTTCGGTGAGCGGGCGCGCCGGGATCCCGACCACCGGATGAGGAGCACTCCATGTCACGTCAAGCCGTCCTGTCCGTCCCGTTCGGGGACTGGCCCTGGTTCCGCAAGCAGAGCCGCACCGCCTGCGCGAACTGCGACGAACCGTCCTCCCGTGACGTCCCGACCGAGCAGGTCTTCGAGGTCGACGAGCGGTTCTGCTCCGTCGAATGCGTGTGGGACCTGATCGGCACCGTGATGCCGTCGGACGGGTGGGTCGCGGTCGTCGAGCCGACCCTCATCGCCCGCGCCCACGAGCTGCTGTGCGAGGAGTGGGGAATCGACCCCGACGACACCGCGTCGGCCGACCGGGCCCACCGGGAGGCCCCCGTGGAGGCCTTCGAGGGGTTGTCGTCGTCCAACGGGTGGGTCGAGCTGCCCGCCACCGCGGTTCGTGACGCCCTGGTCGACCGGTTGCGGCCCGAGCCGCTCCCCGCCCGGATGCGCCGCACCGCGCTCGAGTCGATGTCGATCGAGGTGCGGCGCGGGTCGCGGCATGAGGTCCCGGAGGATCTCGTGCCACTGCTGACCGGTTGGTTGGAGACCGCCCGCGACATGTCGCTGTCAGGCCCCGTCACCCCCGATCAGGTGACCGGGGCGTTCGGGTCGATCGAGCCGCTGCGGGAGGTGTGGGGCGATGCGACGGTCCGCGCGTTGCGCCACCACTTCGCCGAGTCCCACGGCTACCCCGGCTGGGTCGCCCCCCACGTCGCCGACCGGTTCCATGCCGCCACCAAGATGGCGGGGATCTCCAAGCGAAGGTCGGGCAACCTGCTGACCGGCAACGCCACGGCCGACCAGTCCTCGGCGTACTTCAACGCGATGCTGACCGGGGCGGAGGTCGATCCCGATGAACTGGCCCGCCAGCGCCGCGAGATGCACCTCGGGATGCTCGTCGACCCGCTTCGCACGTGCATCGAGCACCGACTGGTCTCCGGCCACGCCGTGATGCTGCTCACCCGGATGGTGTGGGAGGACATGGCCCTCGCCCCCGAGGACGAGTTCGACCAGCTGGTGGTCCTCACCGAGGCCGGGGCGACGGGCATCCACGTGCGTCCCCACGACTGGTCGGTCCTGCACGATGTCGACGAGCGGGTCCCGACCGGGTTGCCGGCCGATGCCGATGACCCGGCAGCGGTCGTGCGGATCCTGGGGCGGATCATCCGCGAGCGCCTCTCCCTCCGCTAGCCGACGGCCAACCGCGCCCCGCCGGGACCGTCCCGCCGGAGCCCGGTGACGCGCCCCACCGGTTGACAACGTCACCCGTCCACGTCGCATACCCATGTCGGGCGCTCTCGTCGCCGGACGGCGGCACCCGCCGTTGTCGCCTGCCGGTGTCGGTGTTCGTCGTCGTGTCGCGACGCACGGTCCAGGGGTTCCCTGCCCGGCGTGATGTCGGTGCGTGGTTTCGATCCGTGTTCTTCCCGACCGTGTGGCCGGTCGAGTCCCCAGGAGGGGTTGACCCGCCGTCGTGCCGGGTGGGAGCTCGCACGTCCTTCGCGAGCGAAGCGAGCGAAAAAATCTGCTGCGCAGATTTCACACTTCGTGTCGTCGTGTTGCGGAGCGTGGTGTCGGGGCGCCGTGCGTCTCGTGAACGGCCGGGGACGGCCGGACGATCAAGCCGGCCTGGTGTTCGCTCCGGCCCGTCGGGACGCCGCACGACCCGGACCGGACGCACGGACCTCCCCAACGACCGAAAGGCTGCCCGGGTGGGCTGACATGTCACCCCACCCGCACGGGACGGGGCCTCCGGTTAGGGGGTTCAGCCGTGGTGTCGTGCCTCCGGCGGTGTCCGCTCCGCGGACCGGGACCAACGTCCCTACTCGTTCGGCTGGCGGATCGGTCCGATCATCACGACCGTTTCGCACGCGCAGGACTCCAAGCCGGTGCAGTGGCGGCAGCCCTCGCCGACACCAGGCCCTCGCCGACACCAGGCCCTCGCCGACACCAGGCCCTCGCCGACACCAGGCCCTCGCCGACACCAGGCCCTCGCCGACACCAGGCCCTCGCCGACACCAGGCCCTCGTCGACACCAGGCCAAGGCCCAAGGGCCCAGTCGGACCGCGGGTCCAGGAGGTGCTCGAGCACCTGGACCCAGGCCCGCAGGTCAGCCGGCTCGGCTGACCTGCAACCCGTGCAACTCCTCCAACAGCTCGACATCGAGGGGCCCGTTCAACGCCGACATCCCCGTGCCGATGACCGTCGACCCGGACACCGTGATGACGAAGTCGATCGTGAGCACCCCGAACACCGACGCCCCGGCCAACCGCACCGCCGGCGCCGCTGCCCCATGGGCACCGAAGGAGAACTCCGCCAGCTCATACACCGCCTCCCCACCATTGTCCGGACGAGTCGCCGGAGTTCACCGGCCTCGACGACCCGTGGCCCTCAACGCGCGATCTCGGCGAACAGCTCGGCGGCCCGGCCGACCAGTGCGGTCTCTCGCGTCGAGGGTTCCGAACCCCGTGTCGGCACGGGCTGGCATGATCCGGTTCATGCCCATCGAGTCAGTCCTTCCCGTCCTTGCCATCGCCCTCGGTGCGTGCGCGTTCATGCTGTCGATCCACCCGAGGGTTGCATCCGGGCGGGGCGCGGGCCCGTCGGCACTGGCACGGGCCGCGGGCCGGGTCGCCGCCATCTTCGCGATGGCAGTCGGCATCATCGACCTCGCAGGAGAACTCCCCCGGCCGCCCGCGGTCAGCCTGGCCCTGACCGGTCTGGTCGCCGGGTTCGGATTCGCGGTGCTCGTGAACACGTTGCTGGTGGGTCGCCGCACCCGGCACTGACCACACGCCGGCGAGTTCGCCGGCGGCCTGAGCGGCGAGCGACCGCACGCACCACTACTCGACGAAGTCCCGGTTGAACCAGAGGGCCACGAGCGCAGCGCGAGTGGCATCCGGCCCAACTCAGCGACCCGACCGACCAGCGCGACCGGCCCGCCCCCCGAGGCTCGGTCCGCACCGTCGCCCGCATCGTCACCTGGCGGCCCCGACCCCTCACCATCTACGGCACCAAGGCAACCTCGGCATCTCACCCTCCCCGCCTCAATTCCCGGCCAAGGGCCGCCGGTCCAGGTCACGCTCGAGGTGGCCAGGAAGCAGTCGGGGAGGTTGGCGGGTGGGTTCGAGGCCCGGCTGGGGATGCCCCGAGGTTCGCAGCGGACCAACGACGCGATCAGTCGACATCGAAGATGGGAGGCGTCGGGTCTTCGGTGTGCGCCGACGGTGTTCGGTGACATGGCGAAGGGGCCGAACCCCGGTCTCGTTGAACCAGTCCGACCCCTTGCCGTGGTTGCTGCGGTCAATCGGCCGTGTACTAGACGTCCATCCCGAGCAACACACCTCATGGTCGGCGGCACACCCGCCCGGGGAACACGCGACGCCCCCACTCCCCCGCCGGTGTCCCGGTCATCGTGGACGGCACCTGCCGGCGGCCCGAGCAGCGAGCGACCGGACACGCCTCGACGAGCACCGCGCGCACCGTCGGGCCGTCGCGCCGCGCATCGCGAACCGGGCACCGCAGGTCGGGTTGAGCCGGAGGGCCGTCCGAGCGTCGAGCGACCCGGTTCAGACCAGGGCGAAGACGAGGCCGGCGAGAAGGAAGGGCACCCCGATGCCGACACCGACCCGGACGTCGTCGGTCCGTTCGACCGTGGCGGCGGCCGCCCCGACGACTCCGAACCCGAGACCGGCCACGAGCGGGACGACCCAGCCGAACGCGAACGCGTTGACGTACCTGCCGGCGGCGAGCACCACGAGTGCGACGGCGACCACGACGCCGAGCTCGCCGGCGCGCCGCACGCCGACGGGTCCGATGCCGTACCTGCCGGCCATCTCGAGGATCGGGTCGGGTTCGTTCATGCGGTGAGTGTCCCACCCCTCGCCGACACCCGGCCGCCGCCAGGGTCGGGGGCGGTCGCTGCCGTGACACGCCACGGGGATGACGTGTCAGCCCCTCGACCCGGTGTCGTGGACCGGGGTGAATCAGTCGTGACCCCGGCCGACCCGCATCATCGGGCCACACCCGGTCGGGTGCCCGCCGGCGCATGTTGGGCGGACGCTGCCGTCACCGGGCGCGCGGGGTGACGTGCCACTCCCCCACCGGACCATCACGCCCCCCATCCGACATGGAAGGTCGACATCGAAGATGGAAGACCGGACGGTCTTCGGTGCTGCGCCGGCGACATGCCGGCGAGCCCGAGCGGCGAGCGACCGGTGCACCACCGCGTCGGCCTCGACGAGCACCCGCACGCACCGGCCACGCACCGCGGACCGAGCACCGCAGGTCGGGTTGAGCCGGAGGGTCAGCCGCGCGGCGAGCACATCGGTGCAGACATGGCGAAGGGCCACACCGCCGGTCATCTCGAACCCGGTGCGACCCTTGCCGTGTTGCTGCGGTCAATCGGTCGGGTGAGTAGTCCGTCCATCCCGAGCAACACCCCTCATGGTCGGCGGCACTCCCGCCCGGGGAAACAGGCGCAACTCCCCCACCTACGCAGTCGTCGACCAGGCCTGCCGGACGCACCGCGAACGAGCACCGCAGGTCGGGTTGAGCCGGAGGGTCAGCCGCGCGGCGAGCGCCAGGGTCGGGGTTGATCGAAGCCGAGCCGTCACGGCAACGCCAGTGCGAGTGAGCCAGCGGCAGCGGCAGCCGGCGTCGCGACCTCCAGACGGGCTGCGCCGCTTCGCGGCTTGCCAACGGGCGGGACTCGGCGGGTGTTGTGAACTGGGCGGCTTCCCCGGAGGGGTGCGGTGACGGGCCGCATGTCGTGCCGTGGGCGTCCGCGGAACATCGGGTCGCGGGTCTCGCGTCGCAAGGGGACGCGGGCTTCCTGCGGGACGGGCGGGGCGCGGCGGCGGAGTGGGCGTGCACCCCGTGGGGGCCGTCCTCGCGGAGCGTGTGACGACACGAACCGTCGCCTCGGGCGGCGGGTGCGTGGAGTCACACGTGTGCGCGGGGCGGAGGGGCTTGGCGGGATGGGGAGCGGAGCGCGGTGGGTGGGGCCGTCAACGTCGGGGCGGGGTGCACGGGCGCAGCGTCGTGCGGACGGCCGGGCGGGCGTGGTGCGGTGTCGCCGGCGGGCTGGTCGTTGCGTTGCGGGCGTTGCCTTGGGCGGTGCGGCCTGGCCCTGACCGGTGACGTGCCGACCGGGGGTTGGTCTTCGCTGATGGGGTTGCGCGACGCGACGTCCGGGACGGACCTCCGGTGCGCCGTGCCGCCAGGTGCGTCCCGCATGGGCCCGGACCCCGTGAACGGTCCTCGCTGCGCTCGGGCCGTGTCCCTTGCGGGGTCCTCGCCGGTGTGGTCGCTGCGGTGTTTCGTGACGGATGTCGGTGGGGGTTCGCTGCGTCGTTCGTGTCGCCACATGGCGTGACGTGATGACGGACGGGCCACCCCTGGCGTGTCACGAACCTGTGCGGCCTGCCGAGTCGGCTGTGCTGCGCGACCACACCCCCGACGGGCGACATGACCACCGACGGTACGCCCTTCCTGCGGGACGGCTGCCGACGGATCTTCGGGACGACCACCCACGGCACGACACCCACGGGACGAACCCCCTGCTCGACGCAACGCACCACGGGACGACACCTGACGGAACGAACCACGCACGCACCCCATCGGACGGACACCAGGCACCACCACCTGCGGCGACCACCCCAACCAACACGCCGACGGACGTCCGTGACGAACATCTCGATCCGAAACCACGCACCCCGACGACACCGACGGACACCACACCCGACAACCTGGGCGACCACCCACACCACAAGAGCAACACGTGTCGACACCCACGCACCGAACAACCAACGATGCGGACACCACGTGGACCCCGGCCCACCACACGCTGACCTCAACCACCGGGCAGACCAAGGGGGTGCGGACGCAGCCCGAAGTCGAAGCGAAGCCGGAAGGAGACGGGCACCGCCACCGTGACGGTGAACGAGACGCACGAGACGAAGTCGAGAGCGGATCGTGAACAGACACAGGTGGCAGGTGCACCGTCGACGCCCGGCGAAGCGAAGACGCAGCGGCAAGTCCCGGGCGAAGCGAGCTTGCGAGCGCAGCCCCAAAGCGAAACGGAGCGCCAGCGAAGTGAAGCGCAACACAGCCGTGCACGACCGGAGGAAGGAGCGCGCAGCGCGACGAACACCAGGTCGGCACGACCACCACCCCCAACCAACGCACACACAACACCACACGGCAGACCACCACGACACGCAACAACGCAGCGACACCAACGCACCGACAACACCGCCTGACAACGACACGCCACACACGCCACGCACACACGCAACGCACCACCACCAACAGACACCGTCAACCAACCACGCAAACACAACCACCCAAACAACACACCTCTTGCATCGCCGGGCGGGGGGTGGAAGAGGGGGGTGACATGTGACCCCCCTCGGATCGCGGATTCCCGCACGGGGATTGACGATCCGCAGGGCATCAGCGAAGAGGGGCGGGGTGTCGGCCGGCCGCGCAGGGTAAGATTTTTATAGAAATCTTACCGGTCGGGCGGGGGGTGCAAGGGTGGGGTGACGATCTGCCGCTAGAGGGGGGTGACGGTTCGCCCCGGATCCTGGGCGGGGGTGACAGCCCAGTGCGCAAGGGTGGGGTGACGAAATGCCCGCAAGGGTGGGGTGACGAAACCGCTGCTGGTCGTGTCGGTGGCGCGGCGGGTGTCAGTCGGTGGCGGCGAGAGCGGCGACGAGTCCGATGCGGCCGTCGACGTCACCGGCGGCGACCAGGGTGCGCCGTCCGACCGCAACCCGGATCGAGGTCGCCGCGTCGATGGACACCCCCCACAACAGCTCGCTCGCGCACCCCTGGCACACCGTGCCGTCACCGATCGGGGCGACGTGAGCCAACGTCGAGGCCGCACACACCGGTGGTGGATCAACCGACACGAACCGCAGCAGTGAGCCGTCATCGATCGCCACCGGCTGGGCGTCCCCCACCGCACCCCGCTGCGGCTGCGAATCGGCGCGCACCATCCGCAACCGGGAGCCGTCATCGACCGCCAACGAGACCACGCGAAGGTGGCCGTCGCCAGACACCACGAGGTCGTGCTGGACCGCCCGGTCCTCCCCCGCCCAACCGCGCAGCACCGCGTCGGCCAACCGGTGCGGCAACGACGACCGTTCCGACGGTGGCGGATCGACCGCTAGCAGCGCCGACGCCGACAGCGACACCAGCCCGCAGGCGATGTCGGCCGCCGGATGGTCCACCAGTGCCTGCCATGCATCCGCGACGCAGCGGCAACCCGACTCCGACGGGCCGCACTCGAACAGTCGGGACCCGCCGGCGGTGGTGACCGCGCCGACCAGGTGGCCGGGCACTTCGTCGGCGAACTCGACCAGCGTCACCGGCCCGTTTGGGTCACCCATCGGGCCCGCCGCCGATGCCGGGCGCGTCGCCCACCCGTCGCCTCGACCGGTTCGGTGCCGACCGGGGCGAGCGCGTCGAGTGGCGCAACGGTTGTGCCGGCTGGCAGGCGCATCCCGCGGCCACCTCGGACCGCGACGGGTCGGCGACGCGGCCGGTGACGTGTTCGGGGCGGCGACGCCTGCACGTTGCGACCCCCCGGAACCGGTCGGAGGCCCCTGTCGTGGTCGGGCCTGGGGCCGTTACCGTGTGCACGTTGTCGGCCGCCACCTCGAGGCGTGCGCCTGGTTCCGTGGACGCGTCCTGCGGATTCCGGCGCGCCCCTGTCCGCCACCCACCAGCGCGGCCGCCGGCATGACGGTGGCGCCACACCCGCTGGCCGCGACGCACTGTGGCGCCTGCCCGGTCATCGGGTGTGGCGGCGAGGGACATGACCTCGGTCGGCGCGGAGAGGTCCACGGTCGTGTCGGCACACCAGTCGACTGCGGACAACGGCAGGTCACCAGCGGCCGGCCACACCCTCGGGACGCCACCGAGGCCGGGGGCGGACGCGGCCGGGACGACGCCGTCGCCGACGACCGCCACGGGGTCGGGACGACCGCACCCGCTGGCGGGCCGGTGGCACGGGTGCCACGCTCCGCCGGACGAGCCGCGTCGCATCGTCAGGCGCCCGTCTTCGCGGCCGAGTCGGACCGCGACCTGCCGGCGGCTGCGGGCGCGGCGGTCAACGGCACCCGGATCCCTGCCGGCTGGTGGAGGACCGCACCGGGCACGGCGTCGGCAGGTCGGCGAGCAGCGACCGGACGGCCGCACGTCGCAAGGCCGGTTTCGACCTGGACCGCAGCAGCCGTGCGGACCGCAGCCACCCACTCCCGCTCGGCCATGGACGCGACGGTAACCGGTGGCGCCGACACCCCACCGGTCACGCGGCCCGTCACCCCCCCGACACCACGGCGGCGAGGAGACCGATCGGGTCGACCGGCAGCGGACGGCATCGGCCGCCGTCGACCAGCCGCACCACCAGGTCGGGGCTGGCGGACGCAACGGCGGCGACCGCCGCCAGGCAGCCCCCGCAGGTCACCCCCTCCCCCACCGGCGCGACGGTTCGCCGCACCGGTTCGGGGGCCCGGAGCAGCACCGACTCGTGGCAGGCGACGACCGGACGTGCAACCGGCCGGCGGCGGTCGTTGACGGGGCCTTGCGACTGCCACAACAGGTGCCCGTCGGCAACGGTGCAGTCCACCGCGACCCGACCCGCGACGGCGAGCTCGTACAGCACCCCGCCCGTCGGTGGCAACGGCAGCCCGGCGACCACCGCGGAGCCGACGAGCGCGTGGTCGACCAGCCAGACGCCGTCACGACATCCCAGCGCCCGGAGGTGGGCGTGCAACGACCGGACCGACCGGACGCACGCGCAGGTGCGTCGGCCGTCGCATGCCAACCGGGCGACGCCGCGCACCGAAGGGCCATCGGCGAGCAGGGCGACGGACCCCGCCATGTGCGCTTCGCCGGAGCGGTCGCGGCCGGGCGGCCGACCCGTGCCGATGACGGCGACGATCGAGGACGGGCCGACCGGCCCCTCGAGGTGGCGGTGGCCACCACCGAGCGCGGCGGGGACCGCGCCGCGCAGACCACCGGACGGCCGCATGGTGTGCTGGGTCGTCACAGCAGTCACCAGCCGTTGGCCACGGCGACCAGCACCACGGTCACCAGCAGCCATCGCCACAGCGGCTGGCGCAACACCCACGAGTCCGGCAGCGACCACGCGTCCGGGTCGGGGATCCACCGGTCGGTGTCGTGGCGCCACTGCTCGGGATGGTCCAGCCAGCGGACACGGTCGGCGTCGACCAGCCGAACCCCGGCGGCGAGCAGGTCGGCGGCTGCGGCCTGGCAGGCCTGCCGGGCGGCCGGTTCGGTGACGCTGGTGTGCCCGCTCGACACCGCAGAGGTGCCGCATGCCGACGACGTGGCGTAGCCGGCGGGGTTCGGCGAGTCCTGCGCGATGGCGATCACGGTCACCGCGAGGTCCACGAAGCCGCAGTGGGCCCCCACGGTGTCAGCGAGCAGGGCGACAAGCGCCGCCCGGACCGCCAGCATCCCGGTTGCCGGGATGGTGTGCCCGCTCGACACGCCAGCGGGGTCCCTCACCCGGTCCGCCCACCCGTGGGGCGCGGCCGGACGCCCAGATCGCCCCAGGAGGCCCCAGGAGGCCGCAGGAGGCGTCCTGGGGCTTCGAAGAGGGCTCTGGGGGCTGTCGGGCCCCTGGACGCGCCTGAGGCCGTTCTGGGACCCCGGCGCGGCACTCCCCCACCCTTTGCTCGCTGATGGGGTTTGGGTTCCCGTCCGGGAGGCCAGATCAGCGAGGACCGGTTGGGGCGCGCCGGTGGTGTGTCGAGGGTGGATCCCGACGGGGAACCGGTTGGGCATCCGGTCCGGGCCGAAGGCGCGGACCCCGTAAGGGATGAGTTCCCCTTTGAGTTCTCTTGAGTTCTTAAGGGTGTGTCGAGAGCGCACACCATTGATTCAATGGTGTGACGAGAGCGCACACCATTCTGACCTGCGCTTTTGCGGCGAATCGGGCCGTTTTGGCGGCTGGGGAGGTCGCGTTCTGGTGTGTCGAGAGCGCACACCGCGGTGTGACGGTTCGACACACCAGGCAATGGTGTGTCGAGAGGACACACCATTGTGACCTGCGGTTTCGTCGGGAGCCGATCAATGGTGTGACGAGAGCGCACACCAGTCTGACCTGCGGTTTCGTGCCCTAGGGCCCCCACGAACCCAATGGTGTGTCGAGCGGACACACCATCGTGACCTGCGGTTTTGCCAGGGGTGTCGAACCGGCCGACTCGGTCGATTCCCGTGCCGATGAGAGAAGATCTCATTGTCGTGAGAGCAACTGAGAGCAGGCGGACGCGAAGTGAGAGCCGGGTCCAGCCGTGCCACTCATTCCACTGGTGGTTGTCCACAGGCTCACAAAGTCTCATCGCCAACGCAGGTTGCCGACTATGAGCCGCAGCCGGATCTCTCACGGCGCAGCCCTCGACCTGCACGAATCCGCCACCGGAACGCCGAGGACTCTCACGCCCCGGAGATCTTGACGGCCGCGGCCCGACAAGCGGCGGCCGAGCCGGAGAACGGGGCGGCCCCTCCCCCATCCTCGCGCTCGTGGACTGTGCGGCGGCCCCGGCCAGTGCGCCGCCAGACCGACCACCAGCCATGGTGTCAGACGTCGACCGGGCCGCCCGCGGCGACCAGCCGGGTCAGGCACTCCTCCAGCACCTGGCTGGCTGGGGTGCGGACGCCCTCGAGGTGGCCCTTGATCCAGTCGTCCTCCTCCGGGGTCACGTACACCGAGACGGCGACGCGGCGCTGCACGCCGTCGTCGGCCTGCTGTGACGGCAGCCGTGGCGTGCGTCGGGCGAACAGCGGCCGATCGGCAGGTTTGGCGAGCTCCTCGACCACGTCGGTGAGGTGGTGGGCGACAGCCGATCGAGTGACGTCGGCCAAGGACACATCGGGTCCGCTTCGCTGCGCCAGGTCCCTGGCCGCCGTGTGGGTGGAGGCCAGCACCCGGAAGCCGATCTTGACCTCCCGGCGCTCCTCCCCCGCCGGGGTGCGCAGGTGCCGCACCGCCCTGCGCTGCTCACGGGTCGGCCGCCGCGGTTCCGATGCCGGCGCCGGACGGCCACCGTCGGTCGGCGGGGCTGCTGCCGTGTCGCCGCGTGCGGGCCCCGATCCCGCTGGCGCTGATGGGGTCGGCCCCGCAGGATCGCCCACGGCCGGGCCGCGCGCCTCGGTGCGCGGCTGGACCGCCACGGCCGAACTGCCGTCGGGACGGTCGCTGGGGGGCGAGGGGTCCGCCACCGCCGCGACACCCGGGGGTGTCGACGGGGGGGTCCGCTTGGGCTGCGGTGTCGGCGCACCGGGGCGCGGTGGCTTGGCGGGCTTGGGCTTGCCGCCACCGAGCTTCTGCAGCATCGACGCGTTCAGGGTGCTCTCCGAGCCGGCCATGACTACAGCCCCGTCCTCTCGATCAGCTCGCGAACGATGAACTGGAAGTCGTCCTTGAGCGCCTCGGCGGCACCCGAGGCGAGGTCGGGGTTGAACTTGCCGTCCACCCACCTGTCCAGCGTCCCGTGCTCCCCGTAGTACTCGTGGGCGAGCTTGCCGTACTTGCGCATGTCCCTCGCCGACTTCTTTGAGGTCCGCACCCAGGTCGGGAACACCAGGTCCTCGCGCAGTCCGGCGTGGGCGACGATCGCCGCGATGTCCTCGTTGAACTCCTGCGCGAGGCGACTGGCGTTGGACGGCAGGTCGAACAGGACCGCGCCGACCATCTCCAGGTCGGGGTTTCGCTCGGCGACCACCTGGGTGGCGAGGTGGGCGTTGATCAGCCCCTCTTCCGACGCCGCGTCAACCGCGGACGGGACCAGCAGCCACCGGGTGCAGGCCAGCGCCTCGTAGACCAGGCCAGACGTGAAGTCCGGCGGACAGTCGAACACCACCACGTCGTAGTCGTCGACCAAGTCGTACAGTGCACCTCCGAGGATCGCCCCGTGGTGCTCGTAGGCCTGGGCGCCGCCGTCCGGGTAGTAGCTCTCGATGAACTTCTTCAGCGCTTCGGTCTGCCCGCCCGACGGGATGACGTCGAGGTTGTCGCGGACCCCGACCAACGGCGGTTTGTCGAGGGACACCTGCGAGATGGCTGCGCTCAGCAGGGCGCTGCCGCCGTCGGCCAACCCCTCTTCGGTGTAGGCATAGCCGAGGTCCTTGCCGAGGTCGGCCTGGTGGTCGAGGTCGACCACCAGGACCTTGCGGCCGACCGCCGCGAGGATGCCGGCGATGTTGGAGGCCAGCGTCGTCTTACCGACACCCCCCTTGCCCGACATGAGTGCGATCGAGTTGCCGAACATCTGGTGACTGCTCCTTCTGGTGCACGGGTCGTCGCGCGGGTGGTGACCCCGGCAGCCGGGCATGGTGCCACACGGGTTGGACCAAACGGTGCACCCCATGCACGCACCTGAGCGACACCCGTGGTGTGACCCAGGGTGACGCACCGTGCGTTCACCGTTGGTACCGCATGGGCTGCGACCGGAGTTGCCGCCGTATTGCCACCAAAGTCAGACGCCTTGGTTGTAACCACAGTGGTAACCACGGTTGTAACCACAGTTGCCACATGAGCAGCACCCACGGCAACCGCCGTGGCAGCACCCCGCGGCCACACCATTGGTGCGGTGTTTTCGCAGGTCAGCAGCTGTATCTTCACGATCCGATCCTACTCCCCACAGGCATCCCGTTGGCGCAACCGGAGCACCCGAAGGCATGCATCCACGCCAACATTATGTCACTTCAATCTCTGAAACGGCCTTGACCTGCGAAAACGCACGAGAAGGCGCTTCCTCGGCTCGAACAGCTGGAAGTTCTGGTCCTGCCCTTCGCAAGGGGGATCGGTCGATGTCGCGGGCGTTCGGCTCATTTCGCGAGGAGCGGATCCGAGGCAGGACGGCCGCCATGGACGGGCGTGCGGACGACCAGCCGTGGATCGCCCAGAAGGCCCCGTGGAACCTTGATTGCAAGGGGGTGCCCGGAAGTCCGGCGAGCGTGATAGAATGGCCTCTGACCTGCGGAAACGCGGCTACAGGGAATGCTTCGCAAGCTGTGTCCACCTGTGATGTTTCACAGGCCCGGCCGGTCAAGCTGTCCCAGAAGTTCCGCCGACCGGGCGATGGCCTCGTCGAACTCCGCGAGCGCCGCGTCGAAAGCGTCGTCGTCCATCACGTCGAAATCCAACGGGTCCGGCTCGGCCGGCGCAGCGGCCACCGGTGGGGGAGTGGCGGCCGCGGGGCGACGGGCCGACGTGACCAGCAGCAGGCCGGCGGCGACCTGGTCCGACACCAGCAGCCCGTCGGCGTCGCGCCGCAGCTCCATCGCCTCGACCCGGTGGCGCGGCAGCCACAACTGCCAGTCGGAGGTGGTGGACCACTCGGCCATGGCAGCGACCCGGCGGACGTCGCCGGACGGCACCGGCTCGGTCCGCATGACCCCCACGGTCGCAAGGGCGGAGACGCGGCCGCCACCCTGGGTGACCGCCGGCAGCGTCCGGGACCGGGCACGGGCCGACTCGATGAGCGGGTCGGGCAACCGGACGGTCACGCGGATCCGCTCGGTCGACCGGCTCCGGCGCAACGGCGGGACGGAGGCCTCCAGGGCCGCGCGAAGCACGTGGCTCCGCCCCACGCCTGGTCCCAGCCGCACGAACACCTCCGACACCAGTCGGTCGACGTCGGCCACGACCACCGATGGGACGCGGGGCTGCAGCATCCGGGTCGGCCCCCAGTCGGCGGAACGGGCCAGCACGACCCGCTCCACGAGCTCACCGGTCGGCCATGCCACCGCCAGGGCCACGGCCTCGCATGCGACCGCCGAGACCGAACCGCCCGGCCGGCCGTCGCGCCGCCGTCGCCGCGCCAGCCGGCCCACCCGCGCCACGAGCGGTGCGGGGAGCCGAACAGCAACGCGTTCCCGGTCGGTCATCGGCACCAAGGATGGACCAGACCCGCGACATCTGGGTGTGACCGATCCCACGGGGACCCCCTGCCATCGGCAGGCCGCCGGCCGACCATCACCGGTCGTCCGCGACACCAGAAGGCAAGGCCCCCATGGATCCCACCCAGTTCGTCGTCCCCATCACTCTTGCGGCAGTCGCCTTCGTGTGGGTGCCCCGCGTCTGGGCCTTCGCGCGATGGCGGCAGATGGCCCGGACCGCCGTCACCTACCGGCTGGTGCCGGGCGGGTCGCGGCCGGTCGACCTCGACGAGGTGACCAACGGCGTCTCGGGCCAGCTCGCCACCGTCGACACCCACCAGTGGCGGCAGTTCTACCGGGGCGGCATCGTCGTCCACCGGTTCCGGGACGACTCCGCCGTCGCCACGGCCCTGGTGGTCTACGGCAGCCGGGAACCCGACACCGTTGCCGACGGCATCGCCTCGGCGGTCGGTGCGACGGCCCACCGCGAACCGGACCTGGCGCTGCCCGACGCCGGGCAGGTGTGGCACACCGTCCGGCAGTCCTACCTCGGTCGCAACAACGCCCACAAGGGCGCCGGCCTGCCGCCTGTCGAACGGGCCGCCGACGAGATCGTCAGGATGATGTCTGCGCACCCCGACGCCAACATCTGTCTGTCGATCGCCTGCGAACCGACCCGGAACTGGGAGGACGACCGGCTCCGCGACTGGTACCAGACCCGGTCCGGGATCTGGGACGACACCGAGTCCGTCGGGCAGGGGCAGGCGGCCCGCGTCGCCATCGCCGCGACCACCGACGACCCGACGCTGGCCAAGACCCTCACCTCCGGCGTGCCCGACCAGCTCCACCGGTGGCCCTTCCAGGACCGAGGCCTCATGGTGGCCTCCACACGGGGTTGGCTGGCCACCGGCCTCGCCCTCGCGGCCGGCCCGATCGTCGTCCTGCTGTGGCGCGCGATCACCTGGGCGGCAGCCGCCCTCGGGTTCCTCGGCGGCACGATCTTCGACGGCGCCGCCACGGGCGAGGCCATCGGCCACCTCATCGGCGGAGGCACGACCCTCGCGCTCATCGCCGCAGCCGCCGTCATGGTCGTCGCGGGTGCCATCGCGTGGAACACCTCAGCAGGGTTCAACACCGCCCAGCGCGAGTGGAAGATGCACCTCGCGGCCGGGCTGCTGCCCGTGGAGCGGGCCTGGCGGTACAGCCCCATGCGGTACTACCGCTACAGGCGGCACCTCGCCGCCCGTGCCCGCGCCGGCCAGGACGACAACGCCGCCCGGCCCGGCGTGCAGATCGCCGGCCCCTACCCATACCGGCCCCACACCCTGGTGCTCTCCTCCGAACAGATCGGCCAGCTGATCGCCTTCCCGTCGGTGTCGTCCACCGGCACCGACCGGACCGAAGCCGTCGCGATCACCGCACCAGGCGACGTCATCGAGGCCACGCGCGACGCCGGCAGGGGAGCGGCGTCCCTGCTCGGCCACGACCCAAAGGGCAACCCCGTCGCGATCTTCGACGAGGACCGCAAGTACGGCCTGTTCATGGTCGGCGACCCCGGCGCCGGCAAGACCAACAGCCTCCTGCAGGTCTGGGCGGAGGACGCCCGCGCCCGCCAGTCCAAGGATCGGCGGGACGGCCGCATGGCCATGCTGTGGATCGAGACCAAGGGCGGCGGTGCCGACGACGCCGAACGGCTGCTGCGCCACGTCGGCTACGAACCCAACCGCCACCCCGCCGGCTACGTGCGCATCGACGCCGTCTCCAACACCGGTCCGAGGCTTGAACTGCTGGACCGGACCGACCCCGAGGGGGCGGCTGCCCGACTGGTGGCGGCCATGCGCTACGCCTTCGACGAGGGCTCGATCGGCGCGAGGTCCGAGGCCGCTCTCAACGCCGCGTTCACCCTCGCGCTGCAGGTCACCGACACCTGCGCCGGGGCGGTCGGACTCGGCGACCAGGTCCCCAACGCCGTGCGGATCGCCACGATCCTGATGGAACGGTCCGACAACAACGAGTTGAAGGGGCGCCTGCTCAAGGCGTTCCTGCACGAGGCGACGTTGCAGCGGATGCGGCTCACCGGGTGGGAGGGCCCGCCGACCGATCACACCGGCACCTTCACCGAGGACTTCCGCGGCCGCTTCAAGACCGAGGAACCCACCGGCGGATCGACCGGGTCGCCCATGTACGACGCCGCGCAGGCCTGGGCGTACTACGAACTGGGCGTGCCCAGCCGGGAGTGGTCGTCAATCTTCGAGGCGCCGCGCAACAAACTCGTTGCCCTCGCGCGACTGTCGGGCGTCTGGGACCCGGACCCGTCACGGAAGGTCGTCACGTTGAACGACCTGCTGGACTACCACTGCGCAGCGATCCTCAACTTCGGTGCCGTTGGCAGCAAGGGGGTGGACTCCGAGACCAGCGAACGGATGGGGGCGATCCTGACCTACATGCTGTGGGAGACCGTCAAGACGCGCTGCGCCGGATGGCTCGACCACGGCCGGTCCGTCGGCCTGTACGCCGATGAGTTGTCACACCTCTCTGGTACAGGTTCCGGCGATGACGTCATCGCGCAAATGCACGACAAGGGACGGGCGTTCGGCATGCAGCTGACCTTCGCCACCCAACGGTTCGAACAGCTCCCGCAGCGCACCGGCGACGCGGTCCTCGGCTTCGGCACCCGCGCCTACCTGCGGTTGGAGAACGCCGAGCTCGCCAAGAAGGCCTCCATCGACCTGTGCGGCGGCCCCGAGGGTGCCTTCTCCGCCCGCGACATCCGCGAGCAGGACAAGGGCCGCGCGGCAATCCGGTTGCGGCTCCACGGCAACGGCCAAGCCCCCTTCACGGTGGTGTTCCCCTACGTCATGGACGGCGTCCGGGACCTGGAGGCCTACACCCGCGAGCTGCCCGCCGGGACGGTCGTCCGATGAGCGGCCCGATCGCAACCGGCCGGGGGACCGCCGAGGACTCCCCCGATCGTTACCCGCCGATCTCGGCGATCGACTCCTACCCGTACTGGAAGCGGCCCGACCCCTACTGGGCCGCCGGCTACTGGTCAGCGCCCGCCGTGTTCAGCCCCAGGTTCACCGAGCACCGCGACGTCGACGAGTTGACCGACGCGACCCTGTGGGTGCAGACCACCGACCTGCTCGACCCCGCCAGCGACGAGGGCGCGAAGGCGATGCGGACCTGCCTGCGCAGTCCATCGGTGCACCGGATTCTCTCCATCCTCGACGGCCTCCACCACGCCAACACCGCCCAACTGGTCGCGTGGAGCGCCAGCAGCGCCTCGAACCGGTCGCTGCGGTTCGTCCCCATGTTCGACGTGGGACTGGTGGAGCGGGGCCGCTACGCCGCCGGGCACAAGCACGTCGGCAAGCAGACCTACCTGTGGAAGCTCCACGACGGCAAGCCGATCCGCCGCTACACCGGACTTCTGCCACCCGACACCGCCAGGCGGATCTTCGCCAACCTGCCGCCACGCCACCACGCCGGCGGCCCCCACGCCCGACACGACCTCCTCACCGTCGAGGCCTCCCTGCGGCTCATGGAGGTCCAACCGGCCTGGATTGCCGCCTCCCCCGAGCACGCCACCGGCCCCGTCGCCCTCACCAACGACAAGGACGACCCCGGCCACTACACCGGCGACATCGCCCTCTGGCGCGACGACGGACTGCGCGTCGTCATCGAGGTGTGCGCGTCCCGCAACCTGGACCACCACGCCGCCAAGATGGAGAAGTGGGCCTCGTGGCTCGCGGGGCGCAGCATCGACGACACCGGCGTCGTGGTCGTGTTCCTCAACGCCCACCGCGACAACCACCGGCACGTCGCCGGGCAACTCCGGAAGATGCACGCCGAGATCATCTCCCCGGGGACGCTGCGTCGGCACTCCGGGCAGCGGCCCCTAGCCGACCCCGAAGCCGTCCAGCGCGCCCGGTCACAGGTGATGGTCGCCGCGTGGGAGGACTGGTTCCCGCCGCACCACGCGGTGTCGGAGTCCGCGGTGGACCTGGTCTGCGCCTACACCGCCAACGGCAAGACCTGGGGGACGGTGAGCCTCGCCGACGCCGCTGCGTACCCCTTCCGCCCTACGATCACCGCCCCAAAGCCCCACGACTGGCTGCTGACCCCGCCATGGGCCGGACAGGCACCGCTCACCACCCCGAACGTCGCCTGACACAGCCCACTATATTGTGCTACTATTGCTAGCACATGATAGGATTGCCCCGGTGAGCGACTCCACGAACCTGCACAACCCCGTACTCGAGTCCGGGGTCATCGGGGCGTGCCTCACCAGCCCCGACGCACTCTCCGAAACCATCGGCGCCGGCGTCCAGTCAGCCGACTTCCACACCCCCGCCCACCGGCTCATCTGGGACGCCATCACCGCACTCAACGACGCCGGCGGAGCCGTCGACATGCCACTGGTGTTCAACCGGCTCGTCCGGGAGGGCACCGCCGACGCCGCCGGCGGACCAGACGCCATCCTCGGCCACGCCCAGGAATCGGTCGTCACGCCGGACCGGATCGGCGAGTACGTCCTCGAACTGCGCACCCTGTCGGTCCAGCGCAAGCTCCTCGAGTTCGGCGCCGACGCACAGAAGGCCGGCAGCGACACCCTCGACGTCGCCGGCGAAATCAGCCGCCTCACCGACGAGCTCGCCGCACTCCAAGCCGCCGCCGACATCCAGGGCCACGACATCACCATCGGCGCCGCCATCGGACAGGTACTGGACTGGGCCGAGGAAGTCGAGACCAGCGGCGGCGCCCTCCTCGGCCCCTCCTTCACCCTCCCCGACCTCGACAAACTCACCCGCGGACTGCGCCGCACCGAGATCACCCTCATCGCCGCCCGACCCGCAATGGGCAAGTGCCTGCCGGCATCAACCCGAGTGCTCGACCCCGCGACGGGGTCGGTGCGGTCCATCGGCGACATCGTGGCAGCGGGGGGCGGCATGGTCGCCTCGCTGGACCGGACCGTTGGCCGCATCGTGGCCTCGCCGGTTGTGGGCGTCGCCGACAACGGCCGGCGTGCCGTCTACCGCGTGACCACCGCGTCGGGCCGGACCGTCAGGGCCACTGCCAACCACCGGGTGCTGACCGACCGGGGCTTCATCGAGGTCGGCGACCTCCGCGTCGGCGCCGACCACCTCGAAGTTCCGCTGCGCCTTCCCATGCCACAGGACCCGGCACGGATGAAGTCAGAAGAGGTCCGACTCCTCGGGTACATGCTCGGCGACGGTTCCTTCTCCACGGTCAAGACCAGCCCTGGGTTCACTGCGGGTCTCGACGAGGTGCTCGCAGACGTCATCGCGTGCGCGGAAGCCCTCGGTGCACGGACCAGGGTCAAACGCGCCTGGACGGAGGACAACCGGTCCACCGAGATCACCTTCGCCGCCGGCCGTCTTCCGTCGAGGGACGACGTCTGCGAACGCGCTGGCGTCACCATCGGCGTGTCCAAGCGCCACCGTCGTGGCGAAGGCACCCGTGGCGATGCTGGGCAACGCATCGAGCGAGCCATCGCCGAACTGCGGTGGAGCACCGACCGACGCGGTCCCGTCCAGGTCCTGCTCGATGATCACGGCCTGTGGCCGTGTCACACCCACGACAAGCACATCCCCGACGCCATCATGCGGCTTCCCGCCGACCAACTCACTGAGTTCCTCGGATGCCTGTGGGCCACCGACGGTTGGATCGCCTACTCACAGAACACGACTCGGATGGACGGGATCGGCGCCATCGACATCGGCTTCGCGTCATCCTCGGAACGACTCTCCCGAGACGTCGCCCACCTGCTGCTGCGCCTCGGCATCGCCGCACGGATCGACTACAAGCCAAACGGGCACGCCGGCGCCTGGCAGGTTGCCATCCACGACGCCGACCAAGCTCTGCGGTTCTGCGACCTCATCACCGTCCCCGGCAAGCAGGACGCCGTAGACCGCGTTCGTGCGATCGCCACAGCACGCGACGGGGGCCGCACGGGCCTGCTCATGTACCCCGCGACCATGTGGGAACGCATCGACACGGCCCGAAAGGCCACCGGGATGTCGTGGCCCGACCTGTTCCGGCGCGCCGGACTGCGCACCGACAAACAAGGACGCGACCGCACCAGGCGACTCACCCCCTCACGACTGCGCGCCTTCGCCGAAGTGCTCGATGACGACAGCCTGCACCGCCTCCTCGATGGCGACACCGGCTTCGACCCCATCGTCTCAGTCGAACCGGACGGGACCGAAGCGACCTACGACATCCAAGTGGACCCCCACCACAACTTCATCGCCGACGACCTCATCGTTCACAACAGCCTGGTCGCCGGCCAGCTCGCGCTCGAAGCGGCGCGGGGCGGCTACAAGACCGCGTTCGTATCGCTGGAGATGTCGCAGCTCGACCTCGGCAAGCGGTTCATGTCGGCCGAGGCCCGGATGCCCACCGACAAGATGGAGCAGGGCACGATGGACGACCGGGAGTGGCAGATGATCTCCAAGGCCGCCGCCCGGCTCGACGTGCTGCCGATGATGATCATCGACGACGCCATGACCTTCGGGGAGATCGCCGCCCGCATCGAACGGGCCGAACGCGAACTCGACGGCCTCGACCTCATCATCGTCGACTACCTCCAGCTCGTCGAGCTCGGGGAACGCGTCGAGAGCCGCCAGCAGGAGGTCTCCACCGTCTCGCGGCGGCTCAAGCTGCTCGCCAAGAAGAAGAACTGCGCCGTCCTCGCACTCTCCCAGCTGTCCCGGAAGGTCGAGGAACGACAGGACCGCCGACCGATCCTGTCCGACCTCCGCGAGTGCCTGACGGGCGACACGAAGGTGTGGCGGGCCGACACCGGCGCCCGTGTCCCGATCCGGGACCTCGTCGACGGTGGGCCGGTCAAGGTGTGGAGCGTTGATGACCGGGGCCGTCTGATCCGGTCGGTGATGACCGAGGTGTGGTCGACCGGAGTCAAGCCAGTCACAGAGATTCAGTTGGCCTCCGGCAGGCGTGTCCGCGCGACCGACAACCACCCCTTCCTCAGCTTCGGCGGATGGGCCAAGACCGGGGACCTCGTCGTCGGTGACCTGCTCGCCGCGGTCGGGACCAGCACGGACCCGGAGCGGCCCAACGACCCGGACAGCAGCGCGGCGGGCGTCCAGAACGTCCCACTGGGGGGTGACACCGGCACAACCGGTTACCGCCGCGGTGCGGGCGTCGCTGACACCGCAGCCTCCGAGTTGTTCTGGGACGAGATCGTTGCCATCAGCCCAGCCGGGGAGGAGGAGACCTTCGACGCGGCGGTGCCAGGCCCCAATGCCTTCATCGCCAACGACATCGTCTCCCACAACTCCGGGGCCCTCGAACAGGACGCCGCAGCCGTGGTGTTCCTGTACCGCGACGAGGTCTACAACCCCGACAGCCCGGACGTCGGGATCGTGGAGTTCGGCCTCGCCAAGAACCGCCACGGCCCGATCGGGGTCGTCTCCGCTTCTTTCATCCCGCAGCACTCGATGTTCAAGCCTCTCGAACGACGCCTCGCCCCGCCCGACGCCGGCGGAGCGTTGTGACCCCACTTCCCCCCGGAGACCCAGCCATGAACGACACCATCGCCGCCGACTTCGTGCGCGTCCTGCCCGACCCGTTGCCCGACGGGAAGGCCAACGACGGTCCCTGCGGGGTCGACGTTGACGGAGCCGGCCCGTGCGAAAGCAAGTCGGTCGCGTTGGGGTTGTGCCGCAAGCACCACTCCCGCTGGTTCAACCAGGGCTACCTGGGTCTGTCACGCGGCAGGCCCAAGCCCCACTGCATCCACACCGGCGAGGACGGCGTGTACGACTGCGCTGCCCCCTGGCACAAGAACGGGATGTGCGAGGAGCACTACGAGCGGCAGCAGGTGCGCACAGCCCCCGCGATGGTGACCGGACCTCCGGTCGCACCGTC
Organism: Euzebya pacifica; assembly: GCF_003344865.1. Classification (GTDB taxonomy): domain Bacteria; phylum Actinomycetota; class Nitriliruptoria; order Euzebyales; family Euzebyaceae; genus Euzebya; species Euzebya pacifica. Next base: position 545,261 of record NZ_CP031166.1, on the reverse strand, counting down.
CGATTCCGAGGAGTGCGGGCAGGCGTCCTGCGATGTCGTCGTGGGATCCGACGTGCGGTTCTGCCTGGCGCACACGTGCCTGTTGGACGGCTGCGGTGACCGGCGCCACTCCGGCGGGTACTGCGACAGGCACGCAGCGAAGATCAAGCGGTCCGGGCACCCCGACCCGGCCGGAACCGCCCATGCCGCTCCGCGACCGCTGGACAAGGTCTACCTGCCGGTGGAACCGATCGTGGAGGCCGCGCGCCGGGCAGGCGGCTACACCCAGATGCTCCGGGAAGGGTTGACCCGCAAGGAGCGGGACACCGCAGCCAAGCGGGCCAGCCGTGCCGTTGAGGCCAACCGGGTATCGATGGCGGCCGCCGACGACATCGCCAACGCGATGGGCACCACGCCGCAGGACATGTGGGGGATGCGCTGGCAGACCGCGCTCGTCGACCTGATCCCACACATGGACTGAGCCCCTCGGGGGTCAGTTGGCTTCGGCGTGGAACTGGTCGCCCTCGCGGCCCGTCCCGAGCGCCCGGCGGTCGCCCGGTGGATCGAGGCGGAACGGGAGCTGGTCGATGAGCGCGGCGATTGAATCGCTGAGCATCGGTGGGGGCTTCTCCGACAGAGCAGCGAGGCTGTGGCGGGCCATGCGCAGGTCGGATTCCACGTCATCGGTGTCGTTGAGCGCTTCGATCCACATGCGGAACTGGGCGACGTAGGTCGTGTCGGGCCACCGGCGAGCCACCACGAGGATGCCGCCGGTCTCGCGGATGAAGCGGGCCACGATCGGGCCGGCGGCGACTTCCCATGCCGGTTTCCACGCCATGTTGGGGACGACCTCGACGTTGCCGTTCTCCAACTCGCGGATGTCGTGGGGGCGGACCTGGTGCCCGGCCCCGGAATGGGCGCGCAGTGCCTCGTTCATCAGCCGTTGCGCGTCCGGCCATGACAGGGCCGTGCCCGATGCCGGCGCCAACCCCATGGACCGTTCGGCGTAGCGGACGAACTCGCTGAGCGGCGGCTCGTACTTGGAGTTGCGCGAGCGGGCGAGGGCGTAGGCGGCGTGCAGGGCGTGCTCCACGGGAATGTGGGACATCGCCGGGTAGCGGGCACGCATGTAGGCAACGTAGGCCTGGGTGGAGGGGTGTTCCGGATCGTCGTCGATGGGAACTGGCCGGTCGCGGTTGTGCGGCCAGAGCTTGTCCAGCACCTCGCGGTGCCAGATGACGAACTCTTCTCGTTGCATCAGTGCCGTCAGATCAGGTTGGCCAGGTGGGCGCGGTCAGCGATGGGGGCTTGGCGGGTGTTGGTCTCGTGCTGGCGGCGAGAGGTTCCCTTGCCGTCGATGCCGTGCTGGGCCATGCCGTTGCCGCGGTCGATCCAGGACTGGGCGATCGTCTTGATGTAGCCGGGACGCGAGGCGGTCCCACCGGAGGCGGTGAACTCCATGTTCTTGTCGTGCCACTCCATGACGATCTGGGCGACGACCTGTGGCGGCAGGGCTTCGGCTGACATGAGGTGCTTGGCCATGCTGCGGACCTCGCCGTGCCAGCTGTTGTTCCGCATCCGTCCGAGGCCGTTCTCGGTGCGCCACAACGTGTAGTAGGCGAGTACCAGGCCGGACGCCGCCTTCAGTTCGGCGTCGTCATCGGGGGAGATGGGGAGGTCCGACAGCCGCTCGTAGGCTTCCTGGGAGGTCTGCGGCTTGTCGGGGTCGGCCCGTCGGCTGCCCGCCGGGGGGTTCATGGACAAGACCGGTGCCAGCGGCCCGTCAGGGTCGACGTCGATGACGTCCTCTTCGTACAGGCCGTCGAGCAGGGTCGGGGCGTCGACTTCCTCCATGCGTTCGCGCTGCTTCTGCGACACCGACTTGCGGAACCGGCTGATCTGCTGGCCCTCGACCTCGGGCTGGGTGTCATCGGGACGGCCGGACTTGGTGAACCGGTCGTACATGACCTCGGCGTCGGCTGGGCACAGCAGCCGGTAGCGGGAAGCGTCGTTGCGGCCGTTCTGGGAGTTGTCCTCGACCAGTTCGAGCAGGCCGTCCTCGATCATCTCGGTGCAGAACCTCGACACGCTGGAGCGTGACGTGCGGGCCATGGCCGCGAGCTTGTCGTGGCGCATCCAGATCTCGTTGCCGTGCGCGGCGTTGGCGATGTCGGCCATGGCCTGGTGGATGCCGAACTTCACGCCCTTGTAGGGGGAGTGGCGGTAGACCCAAGCGACGTTCTCAGCGGACACTGCGGGCCTCCTCTCCGGCGAACATTACGTGGCGGTCGAACACGACGTCGGAGGCCGGGTCGCACAGCAGGCGCCACACACCCACGTTGGCGGCGCGCCCCGGGACCAGTTCGGCGGCGAGGCCGGCGTCGATGAGGCGAGTCAGGGATCGACGGAGTTCTTCGGGGGTGACGCGCGCCATGCATGCGAGACGGTCGATGGAGACCTCGACACGGTCGCCGCGGGTGGAGTCGGCGAGGTCGGCCATGCACAGGTGGACCACGAGGTCTTGGGCGTGGGTGGGGGAGTGGCGCATCACCCATGCGCTGGTTTCTACCGCCACTGGTTCGCCCCTTGCGTCAGGGGCGCGGTGCCGGCTTGGGCCGGTGTTGCTCCGCACTTGCTGGTCATCTCGTGGTCCTCTTCTGCTTCCTGTCCCATTCCCCGGGGACGGAAGGGTTGGACCCATTGACGCTGTAGGGTTACAGTGTCAACAGGTCTCCTCGACGGGTGGCCTTCTGTTTGTCCTGGTCCCCTGGTTCGAGAACGCGACCTCTCGGCCGGGGGACGGGCGTTTTTGTGGGGTGTGCTTACGGTCATTCCGCGTGGCGCGGGCGGGCCGGGCGACTGGTGTGTCGGGAGAGTGAATAGCTGCCCTCCGACGCAGCCGCAGGTCGGCCATTCCGAAAGTCGCAGACCCGGCGGTCAACGAGCACCCGGGGCGGGGAGCGGTGCCCCGCGGACGGGGCCGGTCGACCGTCACCGGACGATGAACAGCTACGGAACCCCCGGCGGCACCCTCGTCCGAGCCGGCGGCTGGACGACCGGTGACCGGGCCGCGCAGGGGCGCGTCGGCGAGCTCGCATGCGCCGAACTGCTCGGGCAGGCGTTCAGTGCGGACCCCGACGTCTACGTCCTCCACGATCTCCGCATCCCGGGCTACCAGGCCAACGTCGACCACGTCGTCGTCCGCGGGTTCCACATCCTCGTGATCGACGCGAAGCAGTGGAAGCCGGGCCTGTACTGGACGATGGGCGGAACGACCCGCCGTGGCCGTGAGGCCGTGCCGCACGCTGACAAGCAGACCCTGGCCGCCGCGGCCCGCAAACTCCGCGAACGCATCCTCGCAGTGGGGGACAGCACCCCGGCGGTCAAGCCCCACCTCGCTGGACTCCGGATCGACGCAGTCACCGTGGTGTTCGCCTCAAACGACAACGGCAAGGTCAACACGACGCTGTACCGGCCCAAGGACGGCACCGCGATCGCCGCCGGGCCCAGGGCCGCCGGACGACTGAAGAAGATGCTCGACACCACCGGGTCCCCGGCACCGTGCGGCCCCATCCTCCGATCCCTCCACGGGTTGCTGCCCGACCAGACCACCGTCACCGCGCACGGGCGCTGACCACCATGGCCGTCCGAAAGCCACCGAACCCGTGGTCGGAGAAGCAGGTCGAGATCGGGATCGCAGTCGTCCTTCTCGTCGGCGGCATCTGGTTCCGACTACCAGGAGTCGGTGCCTACCTGGCCACGGCCGTGTTCGTCCGGTTCGGCTGGCCCAAGCCAGAGGAGATCTACGACATCGAGGGGCCGGGGTTCGTCAACGCCGGCAAAGCACAGCTGTACGCCGCCCACCTGATGCAACCCCTCGGAGCCAAGGCCTGGTTCGGCGGGGTGGGTCCCGACGGCAACTCGTGGTGGCCGCCGATCAGGATCTCGGCCTGGTGGGCATTCCTCGCAGGCCTCACCGCCGGCCTCACTGAACTGCTTGTCATGGCAGCCACGGGCATCGCGATGCCCCATTTCGCCATCGACACCCTCGCGGTGTTCCTGCTCGCCCAAGCCGTCGCCGCAGGGTCGCGCGACGCCGCCTACGCCGACTTCCAGATGCAGGGAACCTTCCCCGCCGCCGTCATCGACGCCGACGTCATCGGCAGGCTCGGGACCACCAAGATCATCTGGGCGCCACTGGCCACGGCGATCGCGATCGCGGCCGTCGGCACTGTCGCGACCATCAGGGTGGCCAGCGGCATCGACGGGTTCGCACTGTCCCTCCCGATCATCACCACCGCATGGGTTGCCATCGGCCTGCTCACCGGCGCCTCCATCGGCGCGCGCCGCTACATCATCGAGTTCGCAGCCCCCCAACGCGAGTTCCTCACCAACGCGCAGTTGTGGGGCGAACGCTGGATGTCGGTTCGCCTCGGCCAGGTGCCACCACCCCAGTACGCCGGCGAGTTCTCCCAGCCTCCGGAAGGCAACGGCGAGGAGACCCACAAGATGGCGATCTTCCAAGTCCCGGCCGGCGGGACGATCGCCAAGTACAAGGACAAGACCGAAGAACTCATGTCGGCCGTCGCAACCGAACCGGGCACCGGCAAGTACGTCCTCGTTGCCCCCATGCCCGACACCGACCCCGGCGGACAGCCGGTTCCCGGCAGCCGCAACGAACAGCAGTTCAAGGTCGTGTGGAACACCGTGCCGCTGCCAGCGGCCCCACACCTCGCCGGCGACCTCGACAACTGGACGCTCGCCTACGCCATCCACCAGGCGTTCGACCGGGCCTTCAACGCCCTCAAACTCGGCATGCCCGACCTGGTCCGCCCCATCCCACTCGTGCGCACCGCCGACCGGGCACTGTTCGAAACGATCTGGAACCTGCCGCAGGGCACCACCTACGAGAAGGTGATGAAGCAGGCCGAGGCAATCGCAGAGAAGATCGACGCGCCGTGGCTGAGGATCGGACGGCGCACCCACGACTCCGACGGACGGGTGCTGCCCGACACCGCCATCTCGATCTGCTTCGGTCACCACCCCGACACCGTCGAAGTCGACCCCAAGACACGGGCGTTCCTCGAAGCCCTGGACCTGCACGCCGCCTTCTACGCGCTAAAGCTCGGAGCCCCGGTGCTCGAGGAAGCCGTCCGGCTCACCAAGCCCGGCCGGCCCGCCATCACCGAAGCGAAGTTCCGACTGTCCGCCAGCATCGACTGGGCCGCCGTGTCCAAGAAGACCGCCGCCCTCGCGGAGAAGATCGAGGTCGACTACCTGCGGATCACCCGACGTGACGACCCCTCCGGCAACCCCTCCCCGCTCGTGTCGGTCATCTACGGCTGCCACCCCTCCGACACCGTCATGCTCGGCGACCCCGCCGGCTACAACCCCGACGAACCCCTCGTTGGACCCGAGACCAACAGCGACCGGTTGTTCCTCGACGCCCTCGACTGGGACGACTACTTCCGGGCCTGCGGGCTCGTCGGATCCGACCGGCGAAGCCCTGCGGTCATCTCCAAGACCGTCAACAAGCAAGGCGTCGCCTCCTACGAATGCCGGACCGTTCCCGGCCTACCCATCAGCGACCTCGTCGACGGCGTCGAAGCACTCAAGGCAACCTCAGGGCTCGGCTACGTCGAGATCGAGAGCCACCCCAAGGACGCCGCCCTCTTCAAGCTGCTCGCCGCCAAGATCGACCCGCTCGACCGTCCCTACCTCGCCATCGACTACGCCAACGGCCCCAAGCCCAACACCAACACCACCGTCCTCCACGCACCCGTGCCCGGCGTCCCCGACATCGACTGGGCCGTCGGACCCGGAGCCGAAGGCGACCTCCTCATCGACAAGTGGGAAGGCGACAACCCCCACCTGTTCATCGGCGGCGCCTGCCTCTCCCCGGACACCCTCGTCCGGCCCATGGGTCAAGACCCCGTGCCGATCGGCGACTTGGTCCACCCCGGCCACGACCACAAGCTCGCGATCCGCACCGGTCTGCCCGACGGACGCCTCGGCTGGGCCGGATCGACCCATGCAGGCACCGTCCGTCGGGCAGACGCCTGGTCCCTGCGGCTGATCGACGGTCGGCAACTCACCGGTTCGCCCGACCATCCCGTGTGGACCCCCACCGGTTGGAGAGGCCTGGCGACTCTGCGGCACGGCGACATGGTCGCCACCGAGCACCCAGACGGGCATCACGGAGGCGGCACCGCCTACTGGACCCCCGTCAAGGATGTCGCACACGTCGGCGTGATGGACCTCTACGACCTCACGGTCTCATCAACGCACAACTACCTCGCCAACGGCCTCGTCGCCCACAACTCCGGATCTGGGAAGGCACTGGCCCTCGACACGCCCATCCCGTCACCCGACGGGTGGACCACCATGGGCGAACTGCGGATCGGCGACCGCGTCTATGACGACCAGGGGCAACCATGCGCCGTTGTCGGCCTCTCACCGATCTGGCAGGACCGACCCTGCTTCGAGGTGACGTTCGACGACGGGACCTCCATCGTGGCCGACGCCGCCCACGAGTGGGTCGTGCAGAACCGCACCGACCGCAAGGCCGGCACCTACCGCAAGCTGGAAACCCGCGACCTCCACACAGGCCACACCGACGGCGACGTCTGGTCGATCGACCTGGCACCCGCCGCGCAGGCCGACGACGTCGACCTGCCGATCGACCCGTACCTGCTCGGTGTCCTCCTCGGCGACGGTGACATCGGATTCCCGTCCCGCCAATGGATCACCAGCGCCGACCCCGAGATCATCGACCACGTCCGGCGCGTGCTGCCCGACGGCATGGACATCGAAGTCCGCAACGACGGCACCGAACTGTGCTGGCAGATCACCTGGCCCGAACGCGACTACCGGGACAACGACGCCAACCTCTGGCTACGCGAGAAGATCGGGGTCGACATCGACACCGGCGAACTCATCGGCATCCACGACCCCGACGAGGTCCTCCGCGGGGCGATAGCCGCCTCCCCCGCATACCGGGGCAACCCGGTCACCTCGACCGAGACGGCGGCCCGTCAACTCGCCGCCGTCGCCGAGCAGTCGGGGAGGACCGCACGGGTGCAGGCCTACACCGGCAGGGGAGGGGCGACCCGCTATGAGGTCACCACCGACGACGCATGGCCCACCCGTGCGGACGGGACGACCACGTCCTTCCTCGCTGGGGCCTGCCTCGCCGGACTGCGCCGAGGCACCAACGGCGGCATCGGCGTGCTCGCCGCCACCACCCGACTCATCCAACCCCACCTGCCCGACGGTGTCAGCATCTCTCGGCAACGTCCGGGGTTCGACACCGGCTACCTCACCTGCGACCGGCCCAAGCAGCCAAGCCCCCTACGTCAGGCACTCGCAGAACTGGGGCTCTCCGGCACCAAGTCCCACACCAAGTTCATCCCCGACCTCTACATGCGCGGATCAGCCGACCAGCGGCTCGCGCTCCTCCAAGGGCTCATGGACACCGACGGACATGTGGACCGCAACGGCAGGGCCCTGTTCGGAGTCGTATCCGAGCGTCTGGCCAGAGGGGTGCTGGCTCTTGCGAGGTCGCTTGGCGCGAAGGCCACCATCACCACGACGCGGTCGGTCCTCCGCGATCACGACTACGGCCCGGTATGGATCGTTGGGTGGACATCATGCGTCCGGTCCGTACGTCTGGCCCGCAAGGCAGAGCGACTGCCGAAGAGCACACCGCCCATCGCCGGTCGACGTTGGGTCCGTTCGGTCGAAGCAGTAGACCGGCGACCGACGCGATGCATAGAGGTGGATGCACCCAGCCACGTCTTCCTCTCGGGTGAGGGTCTAGTGCCATCGATGAATAGCATTACTACGCTTTGGATGCTGTTGCAGCTGATGCACAACAACGATCCGGCGGATGTGAAGTTCGCGCTCGCCGACCCAAAGACCGAGCTCGTGTACTTCGAGGACGCCGCCCATGTGAACCACTTCTTGGGTCTGACGACACCTGGGTTCATGGCCAATCCGTATGGGGCGATGGCCGACCTGCTCGAGCACTTGAAGGAGGAGACGTACCGGCGCAACCAGTCGTTCACGATGCATCCGGCGAAGCCGCAGAAGTTGACCCAGGCAAGGTTCATCGCCCGTCAGGAGATCGCCCACGCCCATGCGGGAACGGTCCCTGACTACTGGCCGGCGGCAACGGCGTTCCCGTGGTGGGACGGCCCCCCGGAGGCACACCCGTTCATGCTTCCGTACCAGTTCATCATCATTGAGGAGTGCTCGACGTTCTTCAAGAAGCCGGCGAACAAGGAGCAGCACGGCGACTGGGAGAGGCTGATCGGACACGTTGAGGAGATGGCGCGTATCGCCCGGTCGGCGGGCATGCACATCGCGGCGATGACGCAGTACCCGAAGAAGGAGAACATCCCCACCACGCTGCTGGCGCAGTGCCGACGTATCGGCCTGTCGATGAACAGGATCGGGTCGATGTTGACGATTGAGGAGTCAGGGTTGCAGGGCATCAAGACGCCCGGTCGGGGAAAGATGTCGTACGGCAAGTCCTACAAGGGAGTCCGGTGCCTGTTCGTGCGCGCCCCTGATGAGAAGGACCCGGACGCGCCCAACGACCGTGACATGTTCTTCGAACCGGTGCCCAAGGACGGCGAGAGCCGGGTTGAGGTCGGCGGTCGGCTTCCGGGCACCACCGGACCAACGGTGGTCGCGGCTCCGCCGCCGGATCCGTCCGGGGTGTGGTTGCCGACCGGCGGTCGGGCAGTGATGCCGGGTGCGGTCGCACCGTCAGCGGCTCAGGGGGCCGCTCAGGGCCGGGCTGAGACGGAACCCGTGGCGGATGGACGGGACCGGCCGGAGGGTGAAGGCGGAGATGCCCCTGACTGGGGTCGTCCCGATGAGGAGTACCCAGACCTCGACGAACTGCTGGCCGACTTGGGCTGAGCCCCGGGAACGAACGCACGGGGTGGTCCCGGAGTTGGCGGTGGGGTTGTTGCTGTTGTCCTGCAACGTCTCGGGCCGCACGGCTCCATCCGGTTGAAAGTGGCGCGCCCGACCCCGGGGACTGGCGGGTCGCGATGTTCGGACAGGGGTCGGGTAGCCGGACGACGGTCATCTGTGAGGCCGCCGGTGGTCACGACCGGCAGCAAGGACCTCAAGAACAAAACAGCTCGCAGACCCTTGTCCACGTTCACGGGGGTCGCGAAGAGCCTCACAAGGAGCAGACCCCCATGAACGACATCTTCTTCAACCCCGACTTGCTGGTTCTCGCCCAGTCCAGCCGTGGCGTCATCGAAGGCTTCATCGAGGACCAGGACTTCGTCCGTGCGGTCATCCAGGGACTCGGTGTCATCTTCATCCTGATGGTCCTCGCGAAGTTCGTGTGGGACAAGCGCAAGGGGCAGGGCGGCGGTCAGGGCGGCGGCTTCGGCCAGATCGTCCTCGGGCTGCTCGCCGCAGCGGCGATCTTCGTCCCCACCTTCCTGGGTCAGATGGTCGACACCGGCATCTCCGGTGCGACCGGTGCGCTTGAGGTGATCGGCAACATCTTCGCTCCCGAGGCCGAGACCTTCGAGACCAACACCGGACCCAACACCAGCCGCAATGGTGCGCCGGAGGAGTAGGGGTTCGTGATCGACGACCGTTCCGCGCCGCTGATGGTCGACATCACGGCGCTGGTGAAGAAGCCCCCCACGCGTCAGGCGTGGGGGCGTTTCCTCATTCCGGTGCGTGAGGTCCTTGTCGGGATCTTCGGACTGGTGGCGTCGATGCCCATCTCGGTGTTCGTGTACCGGTTCTGGCCGGTGGGAGGGCTGCTGATCAACGCGGCCGCCATCGCCATGGCCGTGTTCGCGTCGCAGGCCAAAGCGGACGGCCAGTCGATCCCCAAGTACCTGCTCGCCGCAGTGCGCGGACGCGTTCATCGTCACGAGATCGACGGCGAATGGGTTCCCGTGTACGTGGGGTTGGCGAGGGTTCGCGATTTCCATTCCGGCGAACCGGTCCTGATCGAACGGTCGGCAGTGGAGATCAACCCGGCCCTGGTGGATGACCGCGGCCACGTGACGATGCCCAACTGAGCAAGCGGCGGGAGGCGTGGAGGAGGTGAGCAGGATCAAGCGCGTATCCGCAACTCTGTGCCGGGCTGTCGTCACGGCCTTTCTCAGCCTGTTCATCCTTGTGTGGGGGGCGATCCCATCGTGGGCGCAGACCGCCGCTGACAACGTCGCGCGGTTCTGCGAGAACGGCTATGACTGCATGCCGGCGTGGAGGTGGCAGTTCTCCGCGGGCCAGTTCTTCACCAACTTCGGGCTGTTCGACCTCGGTGCCGTTGCCGGGTCATCGTTCCCCCAGTTCTTCTACGGGATCGCCCAGATCATCTGGATCGTTGTGCTGTGGCTGATGCGGCAGGCGACCAGCCTGAACGTGCTCGGCTTCGAGGGTGTGCTGCCCTTCATCAACGCCGGTTTCCTTGCGATGTACCAGGTCGTTGAACCTTGGATCCTGCCGGCACTCCTGCTGTTCGGCCTGGTCAGCGTCACCTTCCGGGTGTTCATCAAGGGGTCCGGGGGCTCGGGTGGTGGCTTCTTCAAGCAGTGGCTGCCATCGCTGATGGCCCTGTCGGTGCTGGTGGCTTGGGCAGCATCGATCGAGACGTCAGTGGAGGGGCTCCGGGGGGCTGCGGACCGGGAGTTCGCCATCGAGGACGGCTTCGAGGTGCCTACAGCATCCCCGGCATGGCTCGTTCAGCGCATTGGTGACTTCTCCGACACCGCTGGGAACTCGTTGGCGACCTCGTTCCTGTCCACCGGCCTGTCCGGGGGGCAGCAGCCCGTTATCGAGGGCAACCTGCTGGACTGCTCCTACTACTCCGATTACCTCCGCGAACTCGGCGGGGTTTCGTTGGACGGCCAGTTCGACGACGTGTCGACCGCGTCGATTGCACAGCTCATGAGTGTCCAGTGGGAAACCACCTATCTGGACTCGTGGATCTACGCCCAGTTCAACAACACCTCCTCCGGGCGTCGTGGCTACTGCCGGACGCTGGAGAACTTCCGGCGCGTTCCCGGTGCCGAGCAGCAGGCGATCACCGTTGAGGTTGGCAGGGCCTACGACGGATCCTTCGACGGCAACCAGACCTTCCCAGGCGAGGTCTTCACCGATGACTCAGGTTCAGAGGAACCGCAGGACGGCACGCACATCGATCCGGCCGTGCTCAGCTTGCTGGCGTCCAACGCCCATCTGCGCGCGGACTGGACGACAGCATCGTCATGTCTGTGGTTGGGACCCGGTGCAGCACTCCCGGAAGGGGCCTCCGACGTTGGCATGTTCATTGGACCCAACGGTTGGAGTGTGGCTCCCGAGTGGATTGCTGTGGGCACCAACGACACATCGGGACCCAATGGGGGTGGGGACCGGCCAGCGAATGCCGACAATCGGGAAGACCTAGTCAAAGAGTGGGACGGGTACTGCCAGAGCTGGTGGATGACCGATGGAGACGATGGCGATGACGCTGTCGAGCAACGCGACCGGCCGCTGTACATCACCGATGGCGACCAGATCTACTCCCACACCGATCCTGCTCGGGTCGGTGCCACCGACCCGCAGAACGTCTTCCATCAGGATCGCGCCGAGGTGGAAGCCGGGTTGGCGCACGCCCGCCAGTACTGGCTCGGCCAGAACGGCCATGGCCTGGGCAACTCCACCGGCGGGGCGTTCATCGCTATCGTCATCGCTTTCGTCCACCTGCTGGTGTTCGGCGGTGCGGCGCTCGGATCGATCATCGCCCAGTTCGTAGTGGTGATCGGTGCGATCTTCCTGCCCTTCTTCCTCGCTGCGATGGTGTGGCCGTCGGACAAGATGCGCGAGCGCGGCACGAAGTACTTCCGACTGCTGTTGTCGGCGATCTTCGCCCGATTCGTCTTCATCCTCATCCTTGGACTGCTGACCACGATGACCGGTGTGTTCCGGGCACTGATTGAGGTGTGGCAGAACGGCGGGGCGATCGCCTCCTTTGACACCGTGCAGCCCGAGCTCAGCGGGTTCCTCGTCTTCGCTCGGATCGCCACCGACGCACCCCCGGACAGCTTCACCGGTGGGCTCTTCGCTGCCCTGCCTCCGCTGCTCGCCTACTTCGCGATCAAGCAGGGAGCAAAGCAGCTCGGGTTCGGCAACCCCCTGTCGTTCAAGGGTGCTTCCGGATTCGTCCGCAACGTCGGCAAGTACGCGACCGACCCGTCGACGCACACCCCCGGCCGCCTTGGCCAGCGGCTTCGCCGCTACGCCGACCCCTTGTCGCCGCGTAGCCCCCTGGCCGTCCACAAGGTGGCGCGTAGGGCCCGCAACCGCTGGAAGAACCGGGGCGGGGCTGCACCCGATGACAAGCGCGGCGGAAGCGCCCGCGGTAAGCACCGTGGGCACGCACCCAACACCAAGGGTGGCAGGCCGGGCAACGGGACACCCGGTGGCCCCGGCGGTGCGGGTGGACCCGGTGCCCCAGGAACACCCGGTGCCCCAGGCAAGCCCGGCCCTGGCGGGCCCGGCCCGACGGGACAGGGAGGTCCAGGAGGGCTTGCCGGCCGGCTCGGGACAGCTGGGGTAGGGCCAACCGGAGCACCGGTTGGAAGGTCCGGCAGGCGGCTGGTGGGGCCCGACGGCAAACCCATCCCCGTTGGCGCTGGCGTGGACCCGTCCGGCAACCCTGTTGCAGGGAACGCTCTCGGGTTCGATCCGGAGGCGGTCGTCGGTGATGACGACGAGTACGGCCGTCCGCAGTACTACCAGAAGCCCGACGGCACCTACGAGCGGATTCCCGGCCTCGATGAGGTCGACAGGGCGAAGGCAGCCACAAAGAACCTCATCGCTGCGGCCGCCCTGCGTGCCGTCGCCGGTCGGGGAGGCCGGGTCCTTGACGGGGCACAGGGACTCGCTCAGTCGTTCCTTGACACCGGAGCCGGCCGTGCACTGGTACGAGCCCGCGGTGGGGCTGCGGGAGGGTTCAACTGGTTCGGTGAGAAGGCCGGCGCAATCGGTGAGGGCGTTGCTGCAGCAACCAACATCGGGCGTCTGGCCAAGGCCCGGATCAAGGACCCAATCACCGCCACCGCAGTTGGTCGCTTCGCCTGGCGAAACGGAGCCAGGGCTGCGAAGACGATTGGGGCATTCGGTGTCGGTACGACACTGACTGCTGCCGGAGGTTCAGCGCTGGTCCCTGGTCTCGCAGCCGTCGGACTGGTGTATGCAGGACGGAAGGTTGTCGGCCGGATCGCTGGCCGGGTGCCAGACGCGACCGTGGCCGCCGACGAGTACTTGGTGGCCGCTGACGGCCTTCCCGCAGGCGCAGTGCTGGGGACCGACAACCCGGTCCTGGATTTCAATGCGGCATCGGAGTTGTCTGCCGGGGCAGTGCCAGTTGGTGTCGCGGGACCAGCACCGGTGGCTCCTGAGCCCGTCAGTGCACCGTCCCTTGGCGGGCAAGGGTCCGCGTGGTCGGCGGTGCCGGCGATCGGTGGGGTTTCAGCCACGTCCCCCTCAGTCGCTCAAGTCGCTGGGGTCGTGCAGGTCCCCGAAAGCAGCGTGGCGACGACGTCAACGGGCGCTCCGGTCCAACCGGTTACTCCGGTCCAACAGGCTCCCGTCCAGCCCGTGGCCCCCGCCCCTATACAGCCGGCCGCTCCGGTCCAACCGGCCCCCGTGGCCCAGCCGGCCCCGGTCCAACCAGTCGCCCAGCCCGCGTCCGTCCAACCCGCGTCTGCAGCGCAACCGGTGCCTGTGGCGCAGTCCGCCCCCGCGCCCGCACAACCGGTGGTGCATACCGTCGTGCAGTCGTCGACCCAGTCTGGCGGGGTTGACCCCGCTATCGCAGCGGTCGCTGCCCAGGTAGCGCAGCACGCGCATGTGGCGGCCACGGCGGCACAGGGAGCGGAACAGTCAAGGCTTGGTGCGGAGCAGGCCCAGGCCGGGTCCGTCGCAGCGCAGAACGTGGCGACTGGTGCTGCCCTAGGAGCCGCACAGTCGCGGCTTGACACCCAAGTTGCACGGAACGACTCCGTGAGCGCTCGCAACGAAGCGGTCCAGTCCAGCGCCGAGTCCCAGCAAGCACGCGACGACGCCCTCACCGCGTCCGGAACCGCTACCGCCAGCGCCTCAAGCGCGGGTCACTCGCTGCGTCGAGCAGCCGATGAGGCGCGATACGCCGAGTTCGCAGCAGCCGAGGCGACAGAGGAACGGGTCGCCAGCATCGAGCAGCACCGAGCGCTCGGCGACCAACAGGCTGCGCAACGACGCGCGGACCTTCGTCAGCACCAGCGCTCTACCGAGGCGGGACAGCAACGACACGTTGCCGGCGTCCGCGCGGCCCAAGAGGCCCATGGCGACCGGGTTGCGCGCCAAGTCGCCGCTGCCAAGGAACAGGGAGACAAGACCATCGACGAGGTCAAGGCGGCCAACGCCGACCACGCCCGCGCCACTGCTGAACGGGCCGCAGACACCGAACGTCGGGTCGCGGACGCGTCCGCCCGCCCGAACAGTCGCCGCACCCCCCCGTCAGACCCCAAGAGCGGCTAGGAGGCCAACACCATGACTGGCGAACAAGCAGCCGTGATGGACGGTGACACCCAGGTTGTCGTGCTCCGTCCAGGGAACGTCGTGACTGACGCTGAGTGGTCGGTCATGATCGCAGCCGCATGTGAGGGGTACGGACTCGCCCCCGATCAGGTGCTGGTCACGCCGTATGGCTTCGCCCCCATGCCACGTCCCCCGCGGGCGCAACGCAACAACTCTGGGCGACTGTGGCCTGGGCTGGAACTCGCCGTAGCCATCCATCCCGTGTTCTGGCTTCCCCCCATGGTGACCCGTCAAGGCGAGTCTGAGGACGACGACGTCTACGCGATCCGTCTCCACCTCGAACTGCTCGATCGGCAGATGATCGACATGGAGACCCAGCAGGTCATCAACCCGTTCGAGCTCAACGACCTCGATGTCGAGCACCCCGACTTCGGCCAGGAACTCGTCGACTATGCCAACGGGGAACGAGTTGACTGGCTCGCGAAGTTCACCCTCCCCGACGGGCCGACCCCCCGCGAGGAGATCCGTCAGTTCGCGGAGTCGATCGCGGCGGAGTACCGCGCCCGCTATTACGCGCTCAAGCAACGGTTCGCGAACCGTGCGGACGAGGTTTTCGCCGCCCAGAAGCGCCTGATCGATGACGCGGACATGGAACGTGACATGGCCTCGGTCCTGGCGGCCGCATCGATGTACGAGAAGGACCAAGGCAACGAAGCGCGCCGACAGTTGACCGAGGCGGTCGAGGCCTTCATTGCGTTGATCGACTCCTACGGCAGGGCTGGCCTGGTCATGGTTTCGGCCGAACGGGTTGCGAAGACCGGCAAGGGACTGCATCTGCAATCGGCCTTGGAAGAGCTGGAAACCGAGGAGTCTCGTCGGGCGGACTACCTGCGCCAGATGACAGGACGCGCCTCGCGACACCCGGACGAGGCCAACCTCGCAGGTCTGTGGCGCGCGTTGACCCAAGCATGGGATCACGTCATCGGTGGTGCCCGTGAGGCAGCCCAACGGGCCGTTGCGGTGCGGGGGGCCACATGACCTCCGGCGGTGTGCCGCTGACGCCCAAGCCACCGGCGAAGACCCCCACGACCAAGCCAACATCTCACCCCACTGCGGCAGAGCCGGCAGCGAACGGGGCGCAGGCGCCGAACGCGCTCAAGGCACTCCGAGCCAACCGTGAGCCCTTGGCACCGCAGCCCCCCTCTGAGGCCGCCGAGGTCGAGCAGGGGTTCGTTGGAGGCCGTGTGGAGGCCGCTGGACGCAACATTGAACGCGTCGGTGCTGGTGTTGAGCGGACGGGACGGGCGATCGAGGCAACCGGCGCAGGGATTGAACGGACCGGACGCACCGCTGAGGTGGGCGGCAAGGCGGCCCAGGCCGGCGGTCGCGCTGCTGAGGCCGGCGGCAAGGCAGCCCAGAAGGGCGGCAAGGCACTCCGGGAGGCGTCGCAGAAGGCCGTGCAGGCGGGTGCGAAGTTGTCGGCGACCGGCAAGGGCGCGATCGTCGGGGTCCCGATCATGATCGTTGGTGCCGTCGGTGTGGTGGCGGGTGGAGCCGCCGAGGCCGGCGGAAAGGCATCCGAGGTCGGGGGGAAAGGAGCCCAGAAAGCCGGCAATGTGGCCGAACGCGCCGGAAGGGCAACGAAAGAAGTCGGGGCAAAGGCGAAAGAAGCCGGCACCCAGATCAAGGATGCCGGGGAAAGAACCAAGCAGTCGGGGCAGGAAGTCCAAGCCGCTGGCCATGCGCTAGGCAAGGTCCGGGACATGGCTGAGGAACGAGCCATCAAGGGCGCGCTCACCGCGTCAGGCGCGGGCGCGGCCCACCAAGCCCTGACCGCCGGGCTGAAACCCGCAGCGGCAGTCGCGGAGAAAGCCGCCAAGAAGATCGACCTCAACCAGAAGGCGATCGACCGGATCGCTGAGGAGTCCGGATTCCTTGGCCAGCAACTGCAGAAGCGATACGACCGTCTGCTCAAGCGCGCCAACGTGATCCTGCCTGGTTCCGGAGCAGCGATCCGGTCAACGCCTGCCTTCACCCTGGGTCTTGCGGCGGCGTGCTCCTTGCCGGTGATCCTCGTCCTCGTCCTCGTCATGACGCTTCTGGGTGGCGGGTCTCCCGTAGGAACGGCTGCCAATCCTGAACCCTCAGGTGCTGGAGAAGCGGTGGCCTCGGCGCAGCCAGACACCTTGTCGGCCTATCGGTCGCTCGCGACCCGTCGGTCCGTCCCGTGGCCAGTCGTCGCGGGCATCGGCTACCTCACCAGTCGGCACCAAACGGTTCATCCGTACAGCCTCGACGAGATGACCGGCGGGTGGCCGAGGGCGCGCAGTGGCCCTGCACCAGAGCACGCCCTCACCCAAGCAGCCACTCCCGCAGTTGGCTCACCGGATTCCACGCCCACCCCGGACGGGACCGAAGTCTCTTCAACTGCCTCCCTCGGAGAGGGGCACGTGGTCTTCTCCCAGACCGGCGTGGATCCCTCGCCCAGCCCGACTCCTGCCACCGGCGAACCGCTCCCCGCACCCGTGGCGGACAGTGGAGCGGGTGGGTTCTTCGACGATGACGGCGCTGCCGTCATTGGACCAACCGAGTTCGTCTCGGGTGGGCACGGCCCGTTCCTGTTGTCCGAGGACTACCTCGACGGGGCCTTCAACTGGTCGGAGTCCAGCTTCGCCGGCAATCCGCAGATGGGTGATGCCGCACTCGACGCGATCCTCACCGAGATGAACGCCTACCTTCGCCTGTGGTTGGACGGCGAAGTCAGTGGGCCCACCGAGTACCTCAACGGTTACCTGGGCACGTCAACTAGCGGCCCGGTGACGTCCGAGGACGACGCCGGAATAGACGCCGACGCACTCGCGCCGGAACTCGAGGAGGACATCGTCTCCCCCGAGGGCTGGGTGATCGCGCCCGGGTCGACCAACGCGTCGGGCCAAGGCACACCGGTTGCCTACACCGTGGAGGTGGAAGACGGCCTCGGCCCCACTGCCGCCTCGGTCGCCGGCACCGTGGACGCTGTCCTGCTCGACCACCGGTCATGGGCGGCGGCCGGCCGCCCCTTGCAGCGCACCGCCAGCCTCACGCTAGCCCACGTCCGCGTCGTGCTGGTCAGCGACGCCACCAAGACCAGCCTCTGCGGCCCGGACCCGCTCTGTGTGTCCGGCAACGTCATCGCGGTCGGGCTCAGCGCCTGGACCGCCCCACCCGGCCACTTCTCCGGTGGCAGCGACTGGCGGGCCTACCTGCTCAACCACGCCATCGGTGTCCACCTCGGACAACCCGCCGGAACTTGCGGCACAGGGAAACCCGCGCCGGTCACGATGCGGCAGTTCACCGCCACCGACCTCGGCGACTGCGTCGCCGGCCCGTGGGTCGATGCAGACGCCGCCCTTGGGGGTGGCGGGTTCGCCCCAATCGATCTGGATCCTGACGCGATCACCCAGCTGGTGCGGGTCGGCAACATGGACCGCAGGTTCCTCGCGTCGGACCAGGACTGGGAAACGCACCTCGCCTACTGGCGAATGGCGCTTGAGGCCATCGAACCGATGGTCGACCTCACCGATGTGCAGATCTGCACCCTTCCCGTGCACGGGCTGACCACCCCGCAGAAGATCGACCGGGCCGT
The DNA here is from genome assembly GCF_003344865.1 of Euzebya pacifica. Lineage (GTDB taxonomy): Bacteria > Actinomycetota > Nitriliruptoria > Euzebyales > Euzebyaceae > Euzebya > Euzebya pacifica. Next base: position 527,107 of record NZ_CP031166.1, on the reverse strand, counting down.
GCGGTGCGAAGCACTGAACCTGCCCATCCACGTGATCGACCCGGTCACCGGCAACGTGATGGACCGCAACGACGCGGTGAACCTGCTCGGACAGGAAGCCGTCCAGGTCGCATGGCTCTACAACGAATGGGGGCAGAAGGTCCCGTGCGACTCCGATCGGAGCATCGGCGGCATCTTCCCGGTCCCGCCGTCACCGCTGCACGACGATGACAACAACCCCGACACACCCCCCGTTCCCTACTACGACCGGTGCGACGAGGCGACCAACCTGAAGATCGCCATGGTCGGCCATCACAGCCTCCCGCCCGGCGTTGGACTGATCGATCAGCACGCCGCACCGGTCCGTGGTAGCCACCCCGCCCGCCCCTACGAATGGATGTTGCGCGGCTGGGGTTGGAACGCAGGGGTCGGCGGCCTGAACGACGACGGAATCTTCGACAAGGCCGCCGGCAACGACAACTTCCCCGCTGACGGCCCCGCGGTCATCGGCCAATGGGCCGGCGGCGGACTGGTGTGCGACCAGGCGTTGCTGCAGTTCGTCGGCGGCCTAATGGGTGAGGACTTCGCCCTGCCCGACACCTGGCGGCTGCCGTCCTCCGGCGGTCTTCTCCTCGAGGGGGCCGATGCGCTGGCGACCCTGTGGGCCGACCTGCAGGGCATGGAGCAATGGGACCCGGTGGACCAGGCGTGCGCCCCGCCCTATCCCGACGGCGAACCCCACCTTGACCGGTTGTTCGCCTACGCGGTCTTTGACGCGTTCCGTTCCGTGTCCCCAGACCTGTCGGTCTTCGAGGACCCCACCGGCCCGGCCGACGAACCCTCCGGGGACGCTGCCCCCGAGGCGGTGCGCCGCCTCTACGCCCACGCGCAGGCCCAAGCGTTCCGCAGCGAGGACGGCCAGTCGGTCCTGACCTCGGCCCAGTGGGGAGTCACGTCGTCGGTGAGTCGTCTCGCCAATCCGGCGATCATCGTGGAAGTCCCCACATGGACGCCAGCAGCACACCCGGACTTCGCCAACTACGTGATGGCCTACGCCCTGTCGATGGTCGGGGAGGACTGCGGCGGCATCGGCTTCGGTTCGGCAGGCACAACGCTGACGGGCACCACCGACCTGTCCACCGGCGCCGGACAGCTGTCGTGGGAGGAGATCGCCCAGATCGCCTACGACGCCGGGTTCCGCGGCGAGGACCTCATCGTCGCCGTGGCGCTCACCCAACCGGAGTCTGGGCGCAACCCGAGCATCAACAATGCCGGGACCAACACCAACGGGACGATCGACTACGGCCTGTGGCAGATCAACGACATCCACAACCCGCCCATCCCCGGAATCTACGAGCCGGTGGTCAATGCCCGTTTCGCCTACGACATCTACCGAACTGCGCCCCGCGGCGGCGGCTACAACTTCACGCCCTGGTCGGCGTTCAACGCCGGCCGCCACACCCAGTGGCTCGACGAGGCACGAGCCGGCGCCGAGGCCGCGCTTGGCGACCGGATCAACGACCCGCCTCCCGAAGGCAGCAAGCCTCCGCTGCCCGGTGGACAGCCAGCAGGAACCCAGGCCTTCGCCGGCGCCTGCATGACCGTTGGTGGGCTGTCGTTGGTCGGTGCCAACGGGTTGGTGTGCCCAAACGCGGGCCCGACGACATTCTGGAACGACTGGGGGGCGTCGCGCGGTGGCGGCAGCCGAACCCACAAGGGCCTGGACATGTTCGCGGCGGTTGGCGTGCCGATCGTCGCCAACGAGTCGGGCACCATCGGCTATTCGGGCCTGTCGTCCAGCCGCAACCCCGGCAACCGGGTCCAGTTGCGCGGCGACTCGGGCAACCACTGGCTGTCGCTGCACATGGACTCCATTGACCCAACCATCGCCCCGGGGGTACGGGTGCAGCAGGGGCAGGTGCTTGGGACCGTCGGCTACACCGGCAACGCCTACGGCACCCCGGCCCACAACCACCACCAGTTCCATCCCAACGGTGGGGCCTCCTCCCCGCTGTACGAGGTGATGAGCGTGGTGTGCGCCCAAAACATGGGAACCACAACTGGTAGCGCGCCCGGCGGCATGGACCAAGCAATCTTCGCCTCGGCCACGTCCACCAAGTGCATGCCAGCCCGAACCTGCTCAGGACAACCCGGATGACCAGCCGACACCTGCTGGTGACAGGCGCCGCCATCGTCGTGGTCGTCCTGCTCGTGCTACTGGCCCCCCTGGGCGGGGGCGCCCCACCCTCGGAGTCCGGCGGCGGTGCGGAACCGGCCGTGCCACCCGTGGTGGCCGACGCGCCCAACGGCGGGGACGGCCAGGTCGACGTTGACCTGACCGACCCGACGCTGACCAATCCGCAGCCGGCACTGGCCGACGTCCTGCTCGACGACGAGGACATCCCGCAGCTGGACGGCGAGGACCTGCTGGTCCCAGCGAGCCCACGCAACGTGGTGTCGGCTCTGGACTTCGCCGCCGCCTACTACACGATCCCGGCAGGACTCCGGACCGCCGAGCACCGGGCGTCGCTGCGGCCATGGGTAACCGACCAGGTGCACGAACGGTTGACCACCGACACGGACGGGCTGTTCGACCAGGCCGACGCGGTTCGGGACCTGCGTCGGCAGGACTCGGTGGGCACCGTCGTTGAACACTCCGTGGTGGCCGAGGGCCCCGCCGAGGTTCGGGTGCTGGTGGTCGTGGAGGCGATGGTGACCGCTGGGGCCGAGGAGCGGCGCGACACCCACTCGATGCTGCTGACCCTCACCGCGCCGACGGTGGCGGGAGGGCGCTGGCTCGTCGCGGACCTGGTCGTGAACCCAATCTCGGCCGACCAGCTGTCCTGACTCCTACGCCGCGGAGGCGTCGACCGACCAGGTCGACCTGCTACCGGAGATCGCGTCGACGCGCAGCTGCTGCCCGTCCACGGTGAGGACGCTGCCGGCCTTGACGAACCGGTCACCGTCGTCGGTGGCGACCATGGCCAGGGATCCGTTGCCAACCACCACCTTGGGGGGCAACGACAGGATCGGGGCGGGGGAGAGGACTGCGGACATCTGTTGGCCTTTCGACGGGAGGTTGTGACGCGATTCGATGAGCAGGCGCGCCTCCCTACCATTCCAGCGGCGACGCCCGGGCGGGAAGTCAGTTGGTGCCGTGGAGGACCTCGTTGACCGCAGAAGCGATCGCGGACCGTTCGGTGCGCCGCAGCGTTACGTGGCCGAAGATCGGATGACCCTTGAACCGGTCCCGCAGCCCCGCGACACCGGCCTCAGGGGTGGCGCGTGAGTTGTCGGACTGGGCCTGGTCCCAGCACAGCACGACCTTGGAGTCCTCACCGGCGCGGGTCAGCAGCGCCTCAAGCGGCCGGCGCTCCCACGACTGGGCCTCATCCAGCACGATGTGGCCCCGCAGGGTGCGGCCCCGGACATAGGTGACGGGTTCGACGGTGAGGCTGCGTCGTTCCAGCATCGAGTCGATCTCGTGAGGGGCGTAGACCACCTCGAGGCTGTCGCGGATCGCCGACACGTACGGACTCATCTTCTCGTGCAACGTGCCGGGGAGGAAGCCAACCGATTGGTCGGGACCGCCGACGGCGTCCAGGGGCCGGAATACCTGCACACGGCCGCCGTCGCGCTGCTGCAAGCCGGCCAGGACCGCCAACATCGTCTTCCCAGATCCCGCAAGACCCGCCAGGCTGACGATGCCCACCCGCGGGTCGAGCAGCAGGTCGATGGCGAACCGTTGCTCGGCGTTGCGGCCCCTGATCTTTCCGCCGAGCGTCTGGCTGTCAGCGATCGCCCGGACCCGCTTGTCAGCGTGGACCCGTGCCAGCGTGCCTGACCGCGGGCCTGAGAGGTTCAGGCAGGTGTTGGCCACGCAGTTGATCAAGCTGTCGGGGGCGTCGGTGAGCGCAACACCGACCGGTCCGGACGCGTAGAGCTCGTCGATGAACTCCTGGGGGACGTGGGCGTCCACGACGCCGGACCAGCCAGAGTCGCCCCACTGCTCGTTCTTGAACTCCTCGGCGGCGAGGCCCTCCACTGATGCCTTGATCCGGACCGGGGCGTCCTTGGAGACCAAGACGACGTCATGGCCGGCGTCGGCGAGGTTCTTGGCGACGGCGATGATGCGATGGTCGCTGGTGTCAGCCTGCAACGCCTCATGGAGGTTCGCCCGACTGGTGTTGTTCAACTCGATGCGGACGGTGCCGCCCTGATCGTTGATCGTGACGGGGTTCGCAAGGGTTCCATGGACGACACGGAGCGCCTCTATGTTGCGTAGCGCCTCACGTGCGGCGAACCCGACTTCGAACGGCCGGTTGCGGAGCCCTTCAAGCTCCTCGATGACGCGGATCGGGATGACCACGTCGTGTTCGTCAAACCGGCCAGGGAACGCCAAGCGGCCGTTGGCGGCCGGGTAGCCGATCGCCTGGGGGTCGGCGATCAGGACGTTGGTGTCGAGCACGAAGGTCCGCTTCGGGGTGGTCACGTGCGTTCCTCTCTGGGGGACGTTGCGCCCCGGTCATTCCGGATGGTGGCTTACGGTGCGGATCGGACGGCGTCGCTGTGGTCCAGGCGCGCCCATGTGGCGCAGATGTTGTCGACGGCATCAGCGAGTGCCTGGGCGCCCTCGTCCACGGTGCCGTCACCCACCGCGATGACGGTCCACCCGTTGGCGGTCATCCATGCCCGCGCGGCGGCGTCGGAGGAAGCCTTGGTCTTGATGCGGTCCTGCACGACCTTGCGGTGGCCGGCGTCCTTGGCTGCGGCGGTGAGGGCCTCCTTGGCTTCTTTGCCGGCGTGGAATGCCCACCCATCGAGGAACACGGCGAGGTAGCGGTCCTCCCATGCGAAATCGGGGATCGTGAGCAGGCGGCCGTCGTCGTTGCGGATCTCGATGTTGCGGTCGGGTTCGGGAAGTCCGGCCCGCATGATCGCTTCGAGCAGGACCCGTTCGGTCCGGGAGGTCTTCTGCTTGGCGTCGGCCTCAAGCTGCTCGATCCGGTGCGCGAAGGCGACATCGGAGATGAACCGCAGGGGGCCCGGGAGTTCGCGTGCAAGTTGACGGGTGAGCCTGAACACGCGCCAGTCGATGCGTTCCCATGCCTTGGGGTCGTTGTGGTCGAAGCAGATGCCGATCCGCTGCTTGGGCCAGGCCAACGGCAACGGGTCGTCCTTGTCCTTGGGATGGGGGAAGTTCATGACCGGCTGGGGGACTTCGAGGGCGACCAGCACCGCGTAGAGGCGGTTCCAGTCATCTGCGGTCATGTCCAAGGGGTTGGGCCTTCTGGGTGCTGCGGTTCGTCCGTGCACGGTGGATGGTCGGCCGCACGGGCCGCCCGGGGCCGGGAACGACGAAGGCCCCTCCGGTGCCGGAGGGGCCTTCGTGAGTTCTTCCTGCTGCGCCTAGAAGGCCAGTGCGGTGAAGTAGTTGGGCACGGCCGGCCGTTCGGCGTACTCACGGTGGCTCTGGTAGGCCGACCAGCCGTTGGCGATGTCGACCTCGGTCTTGACCTGCCCCTGACGGGACACCAGGTTGCCGAACCGGGCCATGATCTTGGTGACGTCGGCCTGGTCGGACCAGGACTCCGTCTGCTGACGCAGTGGCGTCAGGGCCCATTGGATGTACTCGCTCTCAGCGGAGGAGTTCAGGTCGGCGATCGTGGGGTTGCCGCCGGTCTCGGCCATGATGCGGACGAGGTCGGTGAGACGAGAGGTGTCGACCCCCGCGCCGGCGAACCACTTGCTCAGGATGCTGGTGATCGCGTTGCCCTGCTCGACGTCCTCGAAGGCCGCCTGCGCGGAGGGGTCATCGATGGTGTCTCGCAGGTAGGTGCTGCCGTCGCTGTCGCCGACCGGGCGATCGAGGGACGCCTGCGGCTTGAGGAGGGCACGGACGCGCATGACGCGTTCCATGTTCCGTTCGGTAGCGGCCAGCTGGGCCTCGGTGGCATCGGTCGTCGCTTTGCCGCTGAAGGACTTGGCGCGGGCCGCCCGGACGCTGTCTGCGTGGTAGCGGACGGCGGCTGCGCGGCTGTCGAGGCTGTCGGCGTCCTCCTGCGCGTTGACGAAGCTGGCGAGACGGACCGTCTCATCGGAGGCGCCGGCGGTGCGGCGCACCTCGCGGGGCACGTCGCGCTTCACGCGGGTGAACACGAACCCGGTGATGGTGGTGTGCGGCCGGGGGGTGGACGGGTCGATGTAGTCGTCGACGGCCTTGATCGCCTTCTCTCGGGCGACCTGGGTGACGTCCTCGCGGCTGTGACCGGCGCGGTCGTGGACGTCCAGGGAACGGGATGCGTTGCGGACGTGGGCGTCGAGGTCCTGGATGAGCCTCTCGCGGGCAACCTTGGCGTCACGGATGATCTGGTGGGCCGCGCGGCGAAGCGCGGCGGACGACATCACCGGGTGGGAGTAGTTGCGGAACTCGGTGGGGACCTGCGGGAGAGGGGTGCCGTCTGCCTTGTAGGCGGTGGGGTCGGGGGCGGGGAGGCCCTCGCCGACCACGATGTAGTTGACGCCGCGGGCGATGACGACGGTTTGTCCGTCCTTGCGGGTGGTGGCCTGCCAGTGGTTCTCGTGGACGCCTGGGGGCAGCGGCACACCGGGGGCGATGGAGTGCTGCACGGGGAACGCCTTGGTGTTGCCGGCGACGAGGCCGGTCGGGTGCACCGGGATGGCGCCGCGTGTCCCGTCGGGGATGGCGTTGGGGTCAACGACCTTGCCCGCGTGGATGCGGGTGATCAGATCCTCTGCATGTTGTGCGCTGATCTTCGGCATAGGGGCCTCATCTTGCGACTGGACGGTCACGTGGTCTCACCGTCGCGTTCGTCCAAGTTAGGACCGGCCTTTAGGACTAGTCAGGCCCCACGAGCCCCCTCTCAACCCCCATTGGGACTCACTGCCACCCCCGCTGTTGGCTGAAGGCGTTGCGACACTAAGCCAATGCCGCGTTCGCTTCGGCTGGTCGATCCGCCCAGCAAGGTGGAACGAAAGCGGCAAATGCCGGGTCTGCATCAGCCAGTGATCACGTAACCGACCGCCAGCAGCACGACGATCAGCAACGCTGCGGCGACGGCAACGGCGGCCATGGGGAACCTCTGGCCCGCCGGGGAACCCTCAACGGACGGTGCTGACCAGGACCGCAGATCCCCCGGCCCATGATCGGCTGAAAGGAACCAGAACGGGTCGCTGGCACCCAGATCGGACTGCTCCCAGGAAGGAGCGTCGCCATGGAGCAGCAGGTCACCCAACTCCGCCTCGTCGAGGGCATCGGTGAAGTCGAGCTCGGCGTCATACTGCGCCCTAGCCCTCGGATCCTTCAGCAGGGTGTGGGCCTGGGTGACGGCCTTGAAGGTCTCCTCGTTGCCGCCGGCGTCGGGATGATGGGTGGCGGCCAAACGCCGGTAAGCGGACCGGATGTCCTCAGCCGAGGCGTTGCGGTCAAGACCAAGCACGTCATAGGCGGTCTTCTCGCCGTTGACATCGACGTCCATCAGGTGTCTCCCTCACGGGTGGAAGCAGTCATCACCTGCGATGGTCGGCGGAAGCGCCGCCAACGCCAGCCCCGGTCAGGCGTCGGCGCCCGTCGACTCCTCCTCGGCCAACCTGCTCTCCTCGGCGTCGCGCCGCTGGTAGTGACTGTTGTTGCGGAAGGCACCGATCGGGGTGCCGTCATCGTCCCGTTCGCGGGTGTCGTGCTCGGTCCCGCCGAAGTGGTGCTCGAGATAGGCCTTCACGGTGTGCGGGGCGCACCCGACCTCCTCAGCGATGTCGACCTGCCGACGGCCCTCGTCGTAGAACACCCGACGCAACCACTCCTTGCCCGACACCGCGACCTTCTTGCCGTCGATCGTCTTGTACTCGGTCTCGGTGAACTGGCGACGCACCCGTTCGCGGTGCTCATAGCCCTTCTGTGACGCGCCAAGGTTGTCCTTGGCCATGACCTGCCGCATGCGGCTGCGCGTCATGAACGCCAGATCGGCCACCTCGCGGCGGCGAGCCGCACCGGGGAACCGGCCGGGGACGGCATCCACTGCTTCCTTCATAGCGGCGTCACGAGCCTCAGTGGCCTTCTCCATCATCAGAGCGGCTCGCTGCACAGCAGCGTCCAACTCAAGGATGCGGGTGTCCTCATCCTCGATCTGCAAGATGGCGTTCAACTCGGCGTCGGTCTCATCAACGATGCGTTCCGCGAGTTCCTTGGCGTACTCGCGCATCTCAGGCGTCAACCCGTCGGGGTTGTCCTTGTCTCGATCCTGGGTCCAGCGTTCGCTCTCCATCAGGTCCAGCACGGTCTGTCGCGTGGCCATCTGTAATGCTCCAATCTTTAGCGGTTGCCTCAACTGTAACCGCTCCGGACGACGACAGGCCCGAACGACCCAACATCGACGCCCAACACCCCCAGCCGATGTTGCGGAACGAACGCCGCGCCGGACCACCATCACCGAGCAACCGCCCCAGAACCATCCAATCGGGAAGGTTGCCGTGAGCACCCGACGCACCGCAGTTCCACGACAGTTCAGCACCCACAAGAAGGCCAAGACCCGGGCGATCATGATCATCGGGACGCTCACCCTGCTTGCCCTGCTGTCACCGGTTGCGGTCCTCATCGCCCGCAGCGCCACCGTCACCGCCAACGCGGCACTGGCCTTCACCGGCGAGGAACCCCAACCGGCGCACAGAGCCTTCGCCGAAGTCGCAGCCGCCCGATGGGCATGGGGTGGATCCGGCGGATTCGCCGCCGCGGGACAAACGACAGCCGCTGAACTGATCGGCCGGCCCGGCCTCGATGAACGGACCATGGACCTGCTGCTCCTCGACGACGACGACGTCGACGCAGAGAACCGGGTCCCGTTGGGTATCAGCGACATCATCTGGTCCGACGCCTACTTCGTCACCACCGAAGAAGGCCAGATCGAGCACCACCGGTTCCTCGTCGTCACCGAAGGTGGCCTGCTGCGCCTCACCGTGCCCGTCGCACCCGTCCCGCGGGAGAACGCAACCGACACCGCCGTCGTCGCCGGCATGTTCTCCATCGCACCCTGGATCGACTCGCCGGAAACCACCACCGTGCCCACCCCCCGATGGGCCGACGTGAGCGACTCCGTCGAAGTCGGCAACAACATCCTCGCCAGGGTCAACGAGTGGGCCGACGCCTACGCCGCCTCCGACAGCACAGCCCTTCTCGCCTTGACCGGAGACCCCGACAACAGCACATACCCGGGGATCGGAGGGTTCCAAGTTCGAAGCGTCGAGATCCTCGACGCCGCCTTCCGGAACAGCGACGACCTCCTCGTCGTCGCCGTCCGGATCGCCATGATCGCCGACACCGGCGTTGCCTTGGACCTCTCCTACGACCTGCTTGTCGACGGCCACGACCGGCCCTTCCCCAACATCGTCGCATGGCACAGCCAAGGCCTCGGCCCCGTCCTCGAACCGTACGGCAACGCCATCGACCCCAACGCCGTGCAGTACGCCGGCCTCCCCGTACAGGCATCCAACGAGCTCGACCCCCGCCAGTTCGCCCGCCGCGCCCGCGAAGTCCTCGAGAACCTGGCAGCCATCGAACGCGCATACGCACGGGACATCGGCGGAGGCCTCTACGCCACCTTCGGGACCCTCGAAACCACCTCCTTCAGCAACGCCTTCGGAGAAGCCAACGCCCCCCTGGCCGGCACCAGGGCCCAGGTCGAGGGACGCGTCTACGAAAACGGCGTCGGCTTCTGCGTCGAAGCCGTCCTCGGCGGCGACTCCTTCCACGCCACACACGTCTCCGGCGTCGTGCCCGGACGCTGCCCACTCACCCTCCAAGAAGCCGATGAAGCAGCCGCCGGCGGAGCCGCCACCGCACAGACCGGGGCCACCAGTCCCGACGACCCCGCCGAGGACCCGGCCACCCCTGACCCGACGCCCGAACCGACCGCTGACGCCGACGACACCCCGCCGCAGGACACCCAGTGAACCCCTACCTGGCCAAAGCCCGCAACGCCATCCTCGGCGACCCCGCAAAGAAGGTCGGTACCGTCGACCGCAAGACCGGCCAGCACCGGGCCACACCATGGATGGAACGCAGCGACGACGGCATGTACGTCGGCCTCGACCGCTCCATCTGGCTGTACCGCGTCATCGAGAACACCCCACTCCAGTACTCCGACATCGACGAGAAACTCGACCACGGACGCAAGTTCGAAACGATCCTCAACGACCTCGGCCAGTCCTCCATCAAGGCACCCCCCGGCATGGCCAACGCCCCCGCCGGGTTCTACCGCGACATCCACCTCCTGACCGTCCGCTGGTACGAACGCCCCGTACCGCCAGCCAGCTCGAACAGGCCACTGGCCGCCTACCAGGACCAAGAAGTTCTCGCCTTCGTCGCACCCGCCCAAGCCATGTTCGTAGGCGTCCGACTCTCCAACCTCGACGCCTCCAAGGTCTCCCGCGCCAACAGCATCTTCGAACTCATGAAGGACCTCGTCGCCGAAGCCTTCGATGACAACCCCACCAACTTCGCGTTCTACCGCAAGGACCGCGACTGGGTGCACCAGAAGCTCGCCGCGCACGGCGGCAGGATTCCCACCGATCACGAACGACGCCAACTCGAAAGCTGGTTCAACCACGGCAACGGGGCCGAACCGGAGATCATCCCCCACCCCGACCACCTACTCATCGACCGCGACGACAAGATCGAGTTCGCCGCCCTCGAACGATTCCAAACCACCGCGTTCCGCGCCCCAGGATCCGAATGGATCGCCGCCGTCATGGACCACGGCGACGGCCCCTGCGTCGTCTCGCTACGCGCGCAACTCCAACCAGGAACCGACACCCGCAAGCAACTGCGCAAGTCGATCCGGGCACGCCGCGAAGCCGAAGCCGAAGCCGCCAAGACAGGAGAAGTCGACCGCGTCGAGGAGCTGCAGGAGAACGAACTCACCGTCTTCGCCGAGCAGAAGTACTCCGGTGCCGACGCGCCCGCCTCGCTGCGCAACTGCTCGGTGATCTTCGGCCACCGCGAAACCAACTACGACCGCGAGCCCTACACCGACTGGCTCCGGCACAACTTCGGCATCGAAACCAAACCGCTCACCCACCGGCAACTCGCCGCCCTCGAGGAATGCATGCCCTGCTCACAGCAGCGCAGCAACCCCTTCCCGCTCCACATCTCCACCGAAATGGCCGCCCACGCCGGCCTCGGCATGTTCACCGAACTCGGCGACGGCCAAGGCGCCTTCGTTGGACGCGGCCTGCCCGAAGGCACCCCCGTCTACTTCGACCCCCTCGAAGCCTCCCGGCAGAACCAGCCACCAGCCACCGGCATCTTCGGGATCCCCGGCTCTGGGAAGACGCTCCTGGCCCTGCATATGGCCCTTCAGGCCGTTCTGGGTGGTCTGAACGTGTCGTTCGTGAACCCGAAGGGGCAGGACAGCCTGTACCCGATGGTGGAGTGGATGCGGTCACAGGGGCTGGACTGCGAGTGGGTGTCGATCTCGCGGCTCTTCGAAACCGAGGGGCCAGGCACCTATGACCCGTTCCGCTACGCCCGGCAACCGGCCACGGCGGCCGCTCTGGTCTCGAACCTGATCACCACGGTGTTGGATTTCGATCAGACCCAGAGAACTGCCTTGCGTCACGGTCTGAATCAGGGCGCACAGGGGGGCGCCCGTTGTGCGATGGAGGCGTTGCAGCACGTGACCGACGACTTCGTTCGTGAGCAGGTCACGGCGATGTGGGCTTCAACCCCGCTGTTCGCTCTGTTCATGTCAGATCGCCCCCGACCCCGACTCGATTCTGTTGCGGGTGCTGAGGGCACGGGCAAGTTCGTGCTGACCGAGTTCGACGTGGACCTGAACCTGCCCGCAGGCCTGCGGGAGAACTACAGCGACGCAGAGCGGATCGGGCTTGCGGCAGTGAGGGCGGTCACGGCCGCCAACGTGGGGATGCTGGCTGGTACCTCGGGCGGGATGTTCATCGTTGATGAGGCCCACAACATCCTTGGCCACCCTGACACGGTCAACCAGATCCAGAAGTTGATGCGTGAGGGCCGTTCGCTCAACCTGGCCCAGGTCTACATCTCCCAGTTGGTGTCTGACCTGGTCAAGGTCGGTGGAACCGGGTCGTCGCTGGAGTCCTACATCAGTCGGGTGTTCGCGTTGAAGATGACGGATGCCTCTGAGGCGGCTGCGGCGTTGGAGCTCGTCGGGTTCGAACCGTCTGAGGAACGCATCGCCCAGATGCGGGAGTTCGGAGCGGTTCGGTTGCAGTCGGGGGTGCGGCCATCGTTCGGCTACTACCGAGACCTGCAGGGGCGCAAGAGCATCGTGTCGTTCGGGCCGTTGGGTCAGGACTTCCTGGCGGCTGCTTCGACCAACATCGACGACCGAAAGGCCCGGGAGCTGGCAGCAATCGCGGAACGGGCCGAGCAGGTGGCGTGAGCCGGTCGACCATCAGGGGTATCCGGACCTGATGGAGAGAGACGATGAAGCCGCTTGCCAATCTGATCGTCCTCGGAAACGAGGACCTCGGTCGCACCCTTGAGGACCACCTCGTTGGTGCGGGTGTGATCGAGCAGGTGCGGACCGTCCCCCAGGGGACGGCGTTGAACAAGGCTTTGGTCGAAGGGCTCAAGGGCCTCGACGTGCAGACCGTCGGGGTGGTGGTCGTCATGGGGGACGACGACAGTCTTGCGGGTTTCGTTGCCCGTCTGGAGAAGGCGGCGTTCCGGACCCTCGTCGTTGGTGAGGGAGGCGTCGTCGCGGATCCGTTCACTCCCGACGATGTCATCGCGGCGCTCAACGACCTGCCGGAGACCGATTTCATCCTGCCGATCGGCGGCGAGGACGGGGAGCTCAGGATGTCGGGCTCCGGGTTGGCTCCTGAATCCGATGATGGGCCGGGGGACGATGCGGGCATCGAGCCGCCGCCGGAACACGGGGACGAGCTCGTTGGTGCAGCTGACGTGGACGTGCCGGCTTGGGCGGGGAGCTCGGATGGCGGTTCTCAGCCGCCATGGATGCTTGTAGAGGAGGCCGAACCCGAGGAGGCCGAACCCGAGGAGGCCGAACCCGAGGAGGCCGAACCCGAGGAGGCCGAACCCGAGGAGGCCGACCCCGAGGAGGCCGAACCCGACTGGGGGGACCCTGAAGGCCCTGCGATGCCGGCATGGGCGGCCGGACCCGATCCAGAGCCGGAACCGACCGCGAGCCCGGTGCCACCGGCCTGGGCCGACGAGCCCGAGCCTGCCGTTCCGGCATGGGCGGCCGGACCAGACCCAGAGCCGGAACCGACCGCGGGCCCGGTGCCACCGGCCTGGGCCGACGAGCCCGAGCCTGCCGTTCCGGCATGGGCGGCCGGACCAGACCCAGAGCCGGAACCGACCGCGGGCCCGGTGCCACCGGCCTGGGCCGACGAGCCCGAGCCTGCCGTTCCGGCATGGGCGGCCGGACCAGATCCAGAGCCGGAACCGACCGCGAGCCCGGTGCCACCGGCCTGGGCGGACGAGCCCGAGCCTGCCGCTCCGGCCGTGTCTACTCCGGCCCAGGCAGCCCCGGTTGGGCCCGTACCGGCTGAGGACGTCCCGGCATGGGCGTCCGGACCCGACCCCGAGCCGGTGCCTCCGGCGTGGACCTCCGAATCCCCGCCTATCGAACCGCAACCCGTCACGAACGGGTGGGCACCGCACCGAGGGAACCCGTCTCCAGCAACCGTCAACGGGTTCCCACAGACCCCAACCAACGGACATGACGTGCCTTGGGGCACCAACGGCGACTTCTCTCGGTCAGCCGAGGAGACCGGCCCCGTGGAGGTCTTCAACGCAGGCGTCGGCAACCGGCGGTCCGGCACCGCACCCCAAGTACTGGTGTTCGCCAGCTACAAGGGAGGTGCCGGGAAGACGAGCGCTGCCCTGTTGGCCGCGTCGGCGCTGGCCGAGGCCGCTGGGAAGCCGGGGGAGGTTGTGCTTGTCGACGCCAACACCGCGCAGGCGTCGATCTCCACGCTGCTGGACCTCCGCAATGAGGCCGTGCCCGACATCATGCGGCTCCTGGACCCGCCGTGGGACCCGAAGAAGGTGACGCGGTCCCTCACTGCGATCCCAGATACCAACCTGCATGTGCTGTTCGCGCCGCACAACAAGCGCGACCAGAGGATCCGCAACATCACGCCCCAGTTGTTCCGCCGCATCGTGAACGAGCTCAGGAACAACTACCGGTACATCATCATCGACACACCCGTGGCCCAGAACGTGGGCGAGCCGATCTTCGATGAGTTCGTGTTCACCGATGCCGACGAGCTCGTGATTGTCACCAACCCCGAGAAGGAGTCGCAGGAGAACAACCTCGAGTTCGCCGAGATCGCCTGCGACCCGGTAGCCGGTGGCGGCAGGGCATTCCCGATGCAGCACCTGTGGATCCTGCTGAACCGGGCGCGCGACGGTGTGGGCTACGACGAGGTCAACGTCCGCGACGAGTTCCGGCAATACAACTTTGCCGGAGCCGTTCCGGAGTCCGACGCGATCCTGCGGGCAGCCAACGATGCCCGGTTGCACCTCGCCACATCTCCCGCTCGTGATGCACTTCTGCACGCCTTGGCGAACATCACCGGGGATGACTCCCTGCGGCCTTCGTCGGCGCCGCCGGCGGTGGACGGCATGGGACGCAGCGGTGGGTGGCGCGGCCTGCTCGCAAAGGTCGGGCTGGGCGGCTGAGAACTGGTCAGGCGGCACCGGGTCCATGGCGGACCACCGCTTCGAGGATGCGGCGGTTGAGGTCCCAGCCGAGCATGCCGCCTTCGTTGACGGTTAGGGCGTACTGGGTGACCGACCTGCCCCTTTGCTCCGGGTCTGTGGTGCGGAACGTCAACGCCGCCCAGAACAGCCACTGGTCGATGTCCGGGTCGAGTTCGCTGGGTGTGACCCCCGCCTTCTCGGCTGCGGCGCGCATCATGGCTTGGGCCTTGTTGATCATCTCAGCGGTCTGGGCGACCCGTTCGAGCGCGACTTGCGGTGCGATGCCGCTTTCCTCGCACGTGGCGATGTCATCGGCTGAGAAGTAGCCGGACCACCGGCCGTTGAGTTCAGCGAGTTGTTCAGGGGTGTCGAAGCCGAGTCGGCGGAACACGCCGGGTTTCCAGTCGCGGGACCGGTCAACGACGGCTTTCCCGCGGCGCATGACGACCGGCGGCCGCGTCAGCCTGTCGGGGGTCGGGGGGAGTGCGGCGATCTCGGCCATTGGCCGTCCGCCGATCCGGGCATCGTCCAGGCGTGGGTCGCGGCGGACACGCGGCCGGTTGCGGGCAGTGGGTTCCGGTGCGGCACCCGAGGGGAAGGGGATGACTTCCGCCATCGGGTCGGTGGCCGCCGCCACCTTGGATGCTGGAGTCATCGTTGCCGCTGCGGCGACCGACTTGGGCTTGTGGGGGACGCCGCAACCCGTGGCCCCCTGCTGGCGGGGCCGTTTGCAGGGGCCGGTGGGGGTCGGGCGTCCGCAGTTCACCGGTTGACCGGGTAGGTGCGGAGGAGTGCGGTCTGGGTGGTGGTGGACATGACCACCTCGGCCCAGGCGGGCAGAGCTTTGGTGTCAGTCCGCCAACCTTCGGCGGCATGCTTGCCATCGGGGTTGATGAACCGCGGCTTGCCGGACCGGGCCGTGTCGCGGGCCGGGTACACCGCCCAGCGGGGCCCCTCGTAGGTGTCGATCGGGGTTGCGTTGGCGATCTTGCCGTTGGGGTTGAGCAGGACCTGGAAGTCGGCCTTGCCCCGCGCTTCGCAGATCTCTGCGCGTCGGCGATACAGCGCCGCATTGACGCGGTCGGACGGACCGGCGGCTTCGGCCTTGTCGGCTCGGGCGTGCCACAAGTCCGCGTAGCGTGCCCACTCGTCAGCGGAGAGGTCGCCCGTGGGCCGGCCAGACATCGGGTCGAGTCCGGGGTCGACCATCGGTGCGATCGTCGTCGGGGCGGGTGTGATCGGCGTTGCCCGCTTGACCGTGACCTCGTGGGGCCGGACGGGAGCGAGGCTGCCATCGGGCCGACGTCGGGTCGTGGTGTTGCGGAAGGTCGTCGTGGTCGTCACCGGTTGGCGTTCCTCATGGGTCGGGGGCGTCCCCCCTGCCATTCCGGGCTTCAGCCGGTTGGGCCGATCACCGCCAGCGACAGGCACTGGGCCGCGGAGAGGGACTGCCGTCCCTTGTCGGTCCTGATGGAGAAGGACACCGGGCGGCCCGGGGTGCTGTCCAACGACACGATCGGGCCGCGAACTCGCTTGCCGTCAACCGTTGTGGCCTCGACCCCGGGGAGCGCCCCGACCAGTGCGGCGACCCGTTCGGGGAGGTCGGGGGAGTACAGATCAACGTGGTCCATGGGGGTGATGGTCGCGCCCGGGTTCGTGGGCGGGTGGGTGTCAGCCCCGGTGACAGGAATGGCGGTGGAGACCAGACCCGTTGAGGAGACCCAGTGAGCACCCTGACCGCCCCGGAAGAGACCGTCGAAACCGATCGTGTCGATGAGACGATCGACCTGTTGTCGCGTCTGGACACATCGGACCGGTTCAAGTCGATGGAACTGCGGGACCTGCCCGTGCTCGGCAAGGGCGCGCCGCGGGTGAACCCCCAGGTCCGTCCGGCCCAGGCGCACGCCCTGACCCGCGAAGGGGTTGACGAACTCATCCAGTCGATGCGGTTCATCGGGCAGTTGCAGCCGGTGATCGTTGAGGAGTTGCCTGACGGCACCCTCCAGTTGATCGCCGGCCAGCGGCGGATGAACGCGCTGGAGTTCGCCCACGCCGAGGAGATCGACAGCCGCCACTTCAACGGGACGATGAAGGCGTTGGTGTTTCCCGGTCCGCTCAGCGAGTGGGAGTTGTGGGCGGTCCAGCTTGCGGAGAACATCAAGCGGAAGGACCTCACCGCCACCGATGTCGGTCGTGCGTTGTGGATGGCCCGCTGCAAGCTGCTGGTGGAGCGGGTCACGGCACAGGACCAGGAGGTTCCCGATGAGATCATGGGCATCTCCAACCCGGCGGACCGGTGCGTGGCCCTGTTCGAATGGAAGGATTCGATTGCGGGGCTGGGGACCACGGGGGCGAACTGGTTGGACACCGCCGAGGCGTTGGGGTTGGACATGTCTGAGCCGACCGCGAAGGCCAAGGCGAAGCAGTTCCGGGACCTGGGCGAAACGCTGTCGGCCAAGCTCGACGGTCAGGGTGCGTCACACCGGGCAAGGAAGGCAGCAGCCGAGGTCACGGCGGCCTCCGGTCAGGACGCCGCCGATGAGATCCTGACCGCCATCGAGCAGTTCGGAGAGGACGGTGCCGACTCCCGGCTCGTGGAGGAGGCCATGCTGCTGCGCCGTGACAACCCGGAGATGGGTGCCGACGAGATCGTCAACCAGGTGGCAGCCGAACGGGGGATGGCCGAGCGGCTCGAGCCGGACCGGCCGTTGGGCGTGCTGGACCGGGTTGAGGAGATCGAGCCCGACGATGAGGTGGCGGACCCGGACCCCGTCGACGCCGACGCGCTCATCCGTCGTCTCCGCGACATCGACAACGGGCTGTCGGAGAAGGTCGAACCGCACATCCGGACCGTCAGCGGGCAGGTGGCCAACGGTGCGCCCGTGTCATCGCGGGACGCCGCCACGCTGCTGATGCTCGCCGGCAACCTTGAGGGGTTCGCCGGCCGGATTCGGGCGCTGGCGCAGTGCGAGGAGTGACCATCCCGTGGCGTCGCAGGGACGACCGTGCCGAGGGCACGACGGATGGGCCTCCCGCCGCCGTTGATGGCGGTGGCGATGACTGGGACGACGACTGGGACGACGACTGGGACGACGCCCCCTGGGCAGACCCGGGGAGCGACCTGGACGAGGAAGGAGGCGGCGCTGCTGGCCGCCTCCTGGCCGTCTCCGTGACGCGGATCAAGGAGGTGGTGGCCGAGGTGCCGTTGGGTGCGCTGGTGGCCCTGGCCGTCCTTGTGGTGCTGGGGGTCGTGCTCGGCCCGCAGACCGGCGGTGCCATCACCAACCTCTTGCCTGCGACGGAGAACGACGCATCGGGCACCGGTCCGTCAGACCCCGACGGGGACACCGGCCGCGCCGAACCCACTGCCGCGGAAACCCCTGCCGGGGAGGGTCGGTCGGACACCGTCCCCGCGGCCATCGCCTTGGAACGTCCGCCGGGTGCGCCCGAGCTGCCGGCGGGCAGTGGCCTGACTGTTCTCGCCTCGGCTCGGGTTGAAGGGGCCGCCCCCTTCGACGGCGGCGGGTATGACCGCTCGGCATTCCCGCACTGGGTGGATCCGGACGGCAACGGCTGTAACGCGCGGCAGGACACGCTGATTCGGGACTTCAACGGCGCGACCGTCAGCGATTGCACGGTCGTTGCCGGAACGGGCACGCTGGTGTCGGTCTGGGACCGCCAGGAACTTGCCGATCCCTCCGATGCCGACGTTGACCATGTGGTGGCGCTTGGCTGGGCACACGCCTCGGGGGCCGCGGAGTGGGCGGCCGACGACCCGCGCCGGGAGCAACTGGCCAACGACCCGGCGAACCTCGTGGCGGTCACGGCGTCGTCGAACCGGGCCAAAGGGGCGCTCGGTCCTGACAGGTGGCAACCGGAGGACCCCACGGCTGCATGCCTGTACGCCAACCGGTTCGTCCGCGTCGTGGTGGCCTACGACCTCATCCTCACCCCAGCCGAGCACGGTGCCTTGAAGGCGATCCTCACCGGTTGCGAGTAGCCCTCTGCGGTTGACCGTGTCAACCGGCTACGGCAACACGGAATGTCTACGACATCGACGTCGAACCCGAGGACCAGATCCTGATGAGCAACTCGCAGACCTGCGGAGCACGCACGGCAGACGGCCGTCGCTGCGGGCACCCGATCAGTGGTGCCAGCAAATGCGCCGCCGGACACCCGACCAAGGCGGCACTCCCCGACACCCACGTTCCCTCCACGACCTCGCTGGGAGCCGACCCGTTCGGCACAGCCGGATCCGGACCGTCGGCCGTCGGACAGGCCATCGGTGAGGGGCTGGTCAGCGGACGGCACGACAACGCCAGCTTCGCCGGTGAGGATCTGTCGGCGGTGGCCTTCCACGACGAACCGGAGTTCCACCGCTGCGACTTCTCCGGAGCGGTCCTCAAGGGCGGCCGCCTCGACGGGGTCTTCACCCACTGCGACTTCACGGCCCTCAACGCCAACCGGGCGGCCGTCGGCGGCCTGCACGTCGCATCGGACTTCACCGATGCCGACCTGGCCGAATCCCGCGTCCCCTCGATGCACGGCGGCTCCCTGGACGGCGCGAACATGCGCCACACCATCGGCATGCGCACCTCCGTGCACAGGGTCGACTTCGGGACTGCGGACCTGCACGGTTCCGGCTGGACGGCGTCGCAGTTCCACGGGGCCGACCTTTCCAACGTCCGCAACATCGACACGGCCCGGTTCGACGGCTGCACCTACGACGACGACACCCGGTTCCCCGCAGGCTACGACCCCACTGCCAACGGGTGGACGCACGCGCCTGACCGGACCGGCCGGCTGGCAGAAGCCTGGGCGCAGATCGAAAGCGACGCCGCCAACGGCAACTACACGCCCTGGGTGCGCTACCCGGCCGCCTGAGGCCAGCACATGGACGCCGGAGGACTGCTTCTTCCCGCCGCCCCGCCTTCGGTGGGTGCCCCCGGCGGGACACCGCAACTCCTCCTCGGAGCCGGTGCACCGACCCCCGTGGGCGCACCAGCAAGCCTTCTGGTGACCCCGGATCCTCGGGGTCGCGAATGGACGATGCTGGGTGCCGAACTCGACCCGGGGATCGTTGGCTTGTTGCGCTCCGCAGGCCCTCCGGCGGAACCGCTGTGGCCGCTGCTTGTACGCAACGTGCACGGCCGGGTCACATGGGATGGGTTGACCTCGATCGCGGGAGTCGAGGCGGTCCGGATCGACCGCATCACCCTGAGCTGGATCAACGATGGGGACGCCCTCCACGTGATCGCTGTCGGTCGGCTGCCGGAGACGACGCCCGAACGGCTCCTTGGGGCGCTCGGTCGTGCCGGCGTGACAACCGGCCTTGCTGACCGGGCCGGGCATCTTCACCGGTGGCTCGTTGCCAACCTCAACGTCGTCGACCCGTCGCTCGCCGTTCCCGGCGACGCGCCCTCGGCAGAAGTTGAGCAGGTGCTCGCCCATCGGCTGGGGTACGCCGGGGTGGAGGCCATGCGATCAACCGGCCGCTATGACCCCCGCCCGCACATCGGACCGGCCGGGATCGTGTCCTTCAGACGCCTGCGCATCGCAGCCCCTCCCGAACGACTGGTCGTCGGCACCGGTGTGCACCACGTGGCCCCGGTGTTCGGGCGCGGCGGGATCCTGGATGTCCTCGAGTCCGGGGTTCTGCTCTCCCAGCGCCGTCGACGCCTGCTCGGACTTCCGGCCGGGTTCGGGTCGTCTGAGCGGGCCGACCGGGCAACGGGGAAGGCCGGCCGAGTGTTCGTGGACCTTTCCGACGATCCGATCATGCCGCCCTTGGCGCTGGTGTGGTCCGACGTGGTCGGCCGGCTCATGAACAGGCTCGACTTCACCGTGGTCGTGGAGGACCTGACACCGGTCCCGCTCGGCATGATCCCGTCTTCACCGGTCGAGTACGACCCGACAGGCCGATCGGTCGCCGAGTCGGTCATCCCGCCGCAGATCGGCATCGGGATGGGCATCGACATCTTCGGCCCTCACGGGCCCGACCGCATCGCGGTGCGCGACGACGTGGAACGCAGTGACGTGCTGGCCTGCCTGCGCGCCAAGGGCATCGATCGGCTCGGCTGGTCCGGGATTGACGAGGCGGTGGTGGTCAACCCGATCGCCGTGCGCGCCGGGGCGACGGTCTAGCCCGCTCCCTCGAGTGTCGCTACACGTCGGCGCAGCCGCTCGTTGGCCTTTGTGAGCATGTCGATAAGCGCTTGTTGCAGCAGATCGTTGAACTCGGTGAGGACGCCTCGGTCCTGCATGTCGAGGAGGTCCTCGAAGGTCAGGGCTGCGAGGCGGCGCACGAGCGGGTCGGGATGGGCGGCCAGACGTTGTCGGTCGCCCATGTCAGGCCGCTGCCGCCTGGGCCTCACGGTTGCCGCGGCGGGCTTGCATGTAGTGCCGGGCACACAGGCCGCGGGCAGAGTGCGCGTCGTCGCACCCGTCCATGTTGCAGGTCTTGGCGACGAGGGCACCGGTGCGCCGCGCGGCTTCGTAGTGGGCCTTGCAGAGTCCCTTGGCGTGGACCTCTTCGGTGCACTCGGACTCGCCGCACGAGTACTTGCTGGCGATGGTTGCCGGGGTGGAGGGCTCGGTGGGTCCTTGTGCGGCCAGGATCAAGTGGGGGAAGCACAGGCCGTCGCGCCGCATGGGGGCCGAGCATTCGGGTCGGGTGCAGGTGCTCGTGACGATCATCGCTTGACTCCTCCTTCGCTTGGCCACGGCTGGCATGCAATGTACCGCTAGCAATGCTAGCGCATTGGCTCGGGTTGTGCAAGGGTCCGTCATGACGGCCCGTGCGGCCGACCATCAGAGACGTGGAACACCCAGAAGCCACCGGCGTCACAGCAGGAGCGGCCGGCCACGGAGCCCCGGCGACACATGACGGTTCCGGCCAGCCCCGCGAGGACGACCCGTGGGCGTTCCTCCCCGAAGAGGAGCCTGACGAAGACCCACTGATGGACGCATCGGCCGGAGGCGTCGGTGAGGCGGAACTCGTCCGCGCGGCGCTCAAGGTCGAGTCGACGCGCCGGCAGGTCCGCAACGCCGAAGGGGAACAGGCCGCACAGGATCGACGCGCCGACGTCCACCGCACGGCAGCCCAGGACGCCCAGGCGCAACTGGCCGACCTGCTCAGTGAGCACGGTGAACTACTCGACAGGTTGGACGAACTCCACGACGTGGTCGAGACGTCAACCGCGCAGGCCGATCAAGCCTTGCAGGAGCGTCGGGATGCAGAAGCCGCTCTGAAAGAGGCACGGCAGCGCGTCACGGAGGCCCGGCAGGAGGCCGCGCGGCTGGAGGCCGAAGTCGCAACGGCGACCCAGACGGCAGAGGCGGACCGGACCGCAGCCGACTCCCAACGCCGAACCCTGGCGGACCTGATCGCGGAACGGTCTCGACTCCTTGACGACACGGCCGAACTCGCCACGCAACTCGCCGCGGCCGTTGCTGAGGCCGATGAGGCCCGAGCCGCAATCGAGCACGACACCGCCGAGATCGACGAGATCTCCGTTGAGGTCGAACGGGCCAGAGAGGAGCTGCGAAACCTGCAGGCCAAGGCCGAAAGGGCCCGTCAGGCCCGCGACGACGCAGTGGAACGCGCCACCGACCTGGGGATGACCCACGTCTCCGCAGCAGATGAACTCCAACGGATCAGCAGGCAAGCGGCGGAAACCGTCAGGAAGACCGAGGCGGCAGAGGAGGAAGCACGGGAAGCGCGCAGCGAGGCCGAGGCTGCCGAGGCCGCGGTCGAGCAGATCAAGCAGGAACTCGGTGTCCTGGTCGCCCAGACGGAGACTGCGCGCTCGACCGCTGACGCCACCGAGGCTGCGATCGGGGAGTTCCGCCGCCGGGTGTCCACCGCGACGACCGAGAGGGAAGCGCGGGAAGCCCAACGCCGAAGGTTCATCAGCGACCGGGACGCGATCGTTGCCCTGCTCGAAGATGCCATGGCCTTGGCACGCGACAGTGAGGCCGCCGCCGTTGCCGCCGAAGCGCAGCTCGCCGACGCCACCGAGGCGGCCGCGACGGCCGAGACCGACCTCGCGGAGTGCAGGGAACGCCATGAGCAGGCGGAGCGCTGCCACCAGGAGGCGCAAGACCGCCGCGAGAACGCGCAGTCGGCGGCCCATGACGCAGCAGCGCGGGCCGAGAAGGCCGCCGAGGAACTCCGGCGGTTGACCGCCGAGACCGAGGAACTCAACGCAAGGACTGCCGTCTTGATCAGCGAGGCCGAGCAGGCAGAAGCTGACGGCGATGCGGCCCGCCAGGAGGAGATGCGCACCTCCGAGGAACTGGAACGGGTCCGCGAAACCCTCCGCGAGCTCACCGTCGGAACCGAGGCGGCGGCGGAACGGCACCGGGCTGCGATTGCGGCGAGGGCTGCCGCCGAAGGGCAGAAGCAGGCAGCATTGGAAGCCCTCACTGGGGCCAAGGCGGACCTTGAAGACGCGGCCGCCGACCTGCGGGTTGCTGAGGAGGCGGAGGCGGCTGCGACCGTCGAGCACGACGAGTTGCGTCGCGCCGCAGAAGAGGCTGCCGCTCGCGCCGAGGCGGTCGAGGGTGAGGCCGCCGAACTGGTGGGCCGTGCCGCTGACATCAGGGACGCGCTGCAGCGCCTGACCGGTCAGCTCGAGGACGCGGTCGCCGCCCGCGACGACGCCGTGACGGCTGTCGCCGACGCGGAGGAGGAACGGGCGACCGCAGAAGCGGCCCTGCGAGCGGTTGAGCGTGAGCGGGACGAGGCGCGTGTTGCGCTGGCAAGGGCCAAGGACGTGACCGCCGAGGCCACATCGCTGATCGAGGAGGCGAAGGAACGGACGCGCCTTGCGCGTGCGGACGCCGAGTCGCTCGCAGCGGAACGGGACGAAGCACTCACCGCCGCAGAGCACGCCCTGGAAGAACGGGACAACGCCTGCACGCAACGGCAGGCCCTTGAGGAGGACATCGCCCAATCGGTCGAGCAGGGCCGGGCACTGGCCGAGCAGCGTGACCGACACCGTGACCTCCTGGCCCGGACACGGGAAGAACTCGAAGCCGAGCAGGCCGCGATCAAGCGTCTCGAAGGCGAAAAGCAGGAGGCGGCCGATGCGGTCACCGAGTCGACCGAGGCCTCCGTGGCGGCGCAGGAAGCACACGACGCAGCGCAACGCGAACTCGATGCGGCAAGGGAACGGGCCGCCGAGTTGGAGCAGGACATCGCGTCCCTGCAGGCCCAAACATCGGAAGCCGAGACGGAGGCCGATCGGGCCGCAGCCAGCGAGGCGCAAGCACGGGAACTGCTCGAGGAGCTCAACGAACGGATCTCTCACCTGACCGCTGTCGCTGAATCGGAACGCAACCGACTCGCCCATGCACGGGAGGCGGCACGGGACGCCGAGGAACACGCATTCGAGACCACCGAGCGGGTGCGACAGGGCGAGGAGGATCGCGACCGGATCGAAAACGACGTCGACAGCGGCGCAACGGACAGGGCAGAGACCGAAGCTGCCCCGGCGAAGGAGACGGCTGCACGGGAGGAGGGCAACGGCGGATCCTTCCCACCAAGGGAGGACACCTCCTCGACTGTCGTTCCGGCCGCCGCGCCGCAACCGGAGGATGTCGGCGGTTGGCGGGCAGGAGCGTCGGTGCAGCCATGAAGTTTGCCCGTCCGATCCGGGACCCACGGACTGCCACCGTGCACGACCGTGCGCACGGGACGTCACCCGGGGTGGTGCCGTTCAACCGGGGTTGTCAGTGCAGCGACTGCACGTTCGCTGCGGCACGGGCCAAGCGGTGGGTCGACATGCGCGTCCAAGGGTTGTCCACCAGGGCCATCGCGGAACGCGACGGCGTGTCGGCGCAGACGGTTCTGCGCGACACACAGGCCCTAGCTCCCGGCCGGCCATGGGAGGACGCCTGCCCACCCAGCCCCGAACCCGTCCCGGGGTCCGTCAGCGCTCTGGTGGACGGTGAACGCGAATGCGCGATGTGTGGCACCAAGTTCGCTCCCGGCAACCCCAACACCCTCGTGTGCACCGAACGGTGCACGATGATGTTCCGAACACTCGGGCGGTTCCTCACCGGAGAACGCCGTTCGACACGCCCAGGGAGCCAAGTGCACATGGCTGCCCTTGCGGCCCGCTTGGAAGGGTGGCCGGTGTTCGATCGGCTCCCCCTGCCCGTGCGTGACCTCGTGGCCCGCAGCCTCGACGACTAAGTGACGTCCCGTAATGGGGTGCGGGTGAGGATGCGGAGGTTGTGGAGGTCGGCGACGGCGCGGAGGGTGTCGGGCAGGCGGTGACCTCGTCGGCGGTGGTCGCGCAGGACCTGCCAGTCCTTGAGCCGGGCGATGCAGTGCTCCGCCCGGGCGCGCTTCTTGCGGTGGCGCCGCCACGCGGCATCCCGCACGATCCGGCCGCCAGCGAACGTGGGCGTATGGAGTTCGGTGATGCCGCGGTAGCCGCCGTCGGCATACACCCGCCCATGCTCGGCACACCGTTGTTGCACCGTGGAGTCGCGGTAGGGGATGGTGTCGTTGCGGTTCCCGGCACCACCGCCGGTGATGTCGATGACGAGCAGATCACGGCGTCGGCTGAGGACTTGGGCGTTGGTGGAGTACCGGTAGTTCTTCGACTTGCCAGCTACCGTGCGGTCGCGGGTCGGGATGAGGGTGCCGTCCACCGTCCATGACCAACGGCGGTCGCCGTCGATGGTGCTGGGCAGCAGTCCGGCCAGCTTCGGGGTGAGGTCGGTGATGATCCGGTGGGCCTGGGACTTGGGGATGTCGAACACGGCCGCGATCTGCCGGACGGTCAGGTTGGTCCGCAACGCCGCTGCTGTCAGCACGATCCGGGCGGGCAACGGCAGCGCCCACGGGCGACCGGGGCCCGGTGGACTCGCCAGCGCGGCGGTGATGGTGTCGAGCTGGGTGCGGGTCAGGCCGGTCAACACGACCAGCCGTCGGATTGTTGGTGTCACACCCCCGTCGTACGTTCCTGGTGTGACAACGAAGGTGCGACGGACGCGTGGCAAGACCCGGTCCCCGGAGGGGAACTGGTCCGCTGACGGGCTGCCGAAGGCCACCATCCGCCTCGCCCTGGATACCTCTGATCCGGTGCAGCGCCGGAAGGTCGAGAAGCTGTTCGGTGCATGCTTCCAGTTGCGGCGGGCGGTGCAGTCCGATGCCCGACACCGCATCAATGCGTACTGGGCCGCCCACCACGAACGCGCCGCAGATGAGGACGCACCCAAGCGGGTGCGGGAACGGCTTGAGCTGACCAAGAAGGGCTTGGAAGCTGCGGCCAAGGAGCATCTCGACCGTGCGCCGCATCTGCTGTGCTGGTCGTCCAAAGCACTCGGGTTGCATCTGGCCGACACCGTGTGGGAACCCACCCGACGCCACCTGTTCCCCGACAAGGTCGGCCGACGGTCCGGCCGCCCGCACATCACGGGCTGGTGGGACTTCCACCACATCCCCGGCCGCGCCCGATCCCACACCGCCACCGGGAACAAGTGGGAGACCTTCCGACTCCACGGCACCCTCGACGCCACCAGGCCCGCCATGGCCCACGGTGGCTGGCGGCACCACCGTCCCGTTACCACCCCGGCTCCGCCGACCGGGATGCGGTCCAAGGACTGGTGGGCCTGGGACGGCCCGTTGATGGTGGTGATGTCCAACGTCGGCAGCGGCGACCTGGTCCTCCCGGTCCGGCTGCCCACGGCTCCGTCGGAACGGGCGCACCTCGAACACTTCCTCGGCCGGCCGGAGGCGTGGCACCAGATCGACCTCGTCCGCCACCGCGACCCCAACAGGCCCGGTGGTTGGGCCTACGAGGCCCACCTGCTCTGCCTCACCGACCCCTACGTCTCCGAGTCGACCCAGCAGCGCCGCCAGTCGGTGCCCGCTGGCCGGCGTGCCGGTGGGGACGTCAACGTCTCCAACATCACCATCGCCAGCCACGACGGCGACGGCAGCGACCTCGCAGTGACGACGATCGAACGGACCGCCGACCAGAATGCACGCGCGCAGGCCCGCCGGGTCAAGGAACGACGCCGGCAGAAGTCCCTCGACCGCAGCCGCCGGAACTCCAACGCCGACCAGTACCACCTGTCCAAGCGGCAGGAACGGGCGGCCAAGCGGCGGGCCGACCGAGGCCTTCCCAATAAGGCCCACATGCCCAAGGGGCCCCGCAAGGCCCGAGCGGACGGCAAACCCGAACGCGCCTACCGCCGAGACACCCTAACCAACGGCTACCGCCGGGGCCGCGCCGCTGCGGCCAAGCAGGCCCGAGCGGCCACGATCGCACGTCGCCAGACGGCCGACCGGATGGCCGGTGACCTGGTCGCCGTCCATGGGACCGACCTGACCATCGAGCACGGATCGATCACCGCATGGGCACGCCAGTGGGGCCGGGCCGTGCACGCCTTCACCCCAGGACTGCTGATCGCCGCCATCGAGCGGGAGGTTGCTGCCGCCCAGCCTGGTGCGACGGTGAAGCGGGCGGGTACCAGGCAGACCGCGATGTCGCAGCACTGCCCCTGCGGTCACCGGGAGAAGAAGCCGCTCTCCCAGCGCACGCACCGATGTGTCGTGTGCGGGCTGGCGGGTGGCCGGGACGCCGTCTCCGCGGTCCTGGCGTCTTGTGTGGACATGGCCGACCCCGACGAGCCCTCCACCGCCATCGTCGACTACCGGCTCGCGGGGCAGTTGGCCGCTGACCCCGCCAGCCGTACCACGATCTTTCAGACTGCGGGTGTGCAAGAGCACCCGTGGGCGTCAACCGACACACCCGACCCCGGCATCCTGCCGGCAGAGGGTGACCCGGCCACCAGCTTCACTGCTGGTTCTGCGCCCCGAACGGGAACGGTCCCGCCCCCAACCCCCAATGAGACGCCCGCTCACGCGGGCGACCACGTGGGACCGGAGGCGACGACGAACCCGAATGCCCCACCGACCGGCCGCCAACTCGCGGCCGTCGGATTACGGGACATCTCTTAGACGGAGGCGAGGGACAGGTCGGGCAGCAGCGTCCTGGCAGGGGCGTCCTCGCGCAGGCCTCCCCGTCCCGTCCCGCGGGCCGCGCGCATCCTCACTTCGGCCTGGCCGGCATCGCATTCGCGGATGTGCGGGCACCAGCCGCACAGCGGCCCGGGGTTCGGTTCGTAGGAGTCGTCCTCGAACTTGTCGTGGATGTCGGCCCAGGCCCGGCCGATGCGGCCCTTGACGTCGGCGACCCTCTCGGGCGTCACTTCGACATGCTTGGGCTTTTGGTGCGACACGTACAGCAGTAGCCCGGCGGTGGGGAGTTCCCCAGTGTCCTCCTCCACCATCGCAGCGTAGGTGAGGATCTGGTCATCGTGTTCGCCCTTGTCGAACTTGGGTGAGATGACCTTGCCGTTTTTATAGTCGATGACCCGGATGCCGCCGCCGTACTCGGCGGGGAGTCGGTCGAGGCGGTCCGCTGATCCGGTGATCGGCACGATCAGGCCGGAGTCGCGGACCTCCCACTTCTGTTCGAACTTCTGCTCGGTTGCGATGACCTCGACCTTCTCGGGTGAGGCCATGGCGAAGTAGCCGCGGACGCCGCGTTCAACGGCGTCGTTCCAGGCGCGCAGGCCTGGGCGGAGCACCACGACCTCGACTGCGTGGCGGATGTCTTCGTCACGGTTGTCGCGGTCGCCGACGACCTCCGCGGCGGGTTCGCCGGCTTGGAGTCGGCGGCAGGCCTCCCACAGCTTGGTGTTGAGTCCTTCGTGGATGGCGAGGGCCCGGTCGAGGGTGCGCTCCTGCGGGGGCAGTTCCATGACGAGGTCGAGCACCCGGTGGACGTGGACGCCGATGGTGGCGGGGAGGCCGGGTTCGGAAGGGCGGCGTTGGATGCGGTCGAACGCGAAGCCCCGTTGGCAGGATCGCCAGTCATTGAACGCCGAGGGTGACAGCCTCGAGGGTGGCCGGCGGGTCCATGTGTTGCCGTCGATGTCGACGACCGTTGGCCATGGGGTTCCGTCGGGCCGCATTCCGCCGTCGTCCTTGGGTGGGCCGAACGGGTCTTCGAGGGCGAGTGCCATGCTGGCAGGCAGGGCGGTGGTGGAGGGGTCCTTCTTGCTGTGCCGACCGCAGTCGCCGCCGGGCCGTGCGACGGGGTGTCCGCATCTGCCGCCGGTTGTGGCCAGCGAGGTGCATTGGTGTGTCGTCACGCGACACCAGTGACGGCGCGGACGGCGAGGCCAAGTGTGCCGATGGCAAGCAGGAAGGTGAAGACGCCCTCAACCGCGCCCGCGGTGGTGAAGAGGCCGATTCCGAATCGTCGTCGCATCGGCCACAACAATGGCACACCTTCGGGCGTGAGCATGTCTCCGAGCAGGTGTGTGAACGTGCCCAGCCCGACGGCGATGGTGAACCATTCACCGAGGGGGACGAGGCCGTTGTGGATGGCCCACGCGGACCCGGCGGCCATGAGGAAGAAGGCGCCGAACGACAGCCGGCCACCGAAGGTGCGGGCCAGAAGCGGTCCGGAGACGGCGAGGAGGAACCCGGTCAATACCGCAGCGGGGGTCGAGACGGCCGGCGCGACGATGGCGAAGTGGACGGCTGCGGTCGCTGCGATGACGAAGGCGAGGCTGTGGGTGGCCTGCCGGTGCCCGCCGGCGGCCATGTTGACGGCGGCGCCGAGCGCCTGGGTGGCCAGTCCACCGGTTCGGCTGACGGTCGACCCCGGGTGGTCGATGTCGGGTGCGGTCGCAGCGCCGGCGCACAACAGCGTCCCGACTGCGAGTTCGGCGGGGTTGCTGGTCACGAACGGGGCCGCAGCGAGGAACGCGGCGGCGCCGGACAGCGCGTGTCCCTTTGCCAGCACCTAGACGCAACTCCCCAGTGGGTCCATGGCTGCATGGTTGCGGGGGTCGCCGACAGGCGGTGGGTGAGGCATGCCCGGACCATTCCGGCCCCGGGTCCCCGCGCTGGGGGCGCAGTGGCGACCCCCAGCCGATTCCCGTGGCTACAAGGCGGGGATGCCCATGGCGGGGGGAGCGAACTCGAAGCCGACCTCGTGGCACGGGTCGCACCGGCACCCCTCGGCGTATCGGGACAGGGTCCCGTGTGGTGCGCCGCCCCGGGTGATGAGCGCTTGGATTTCGCGGGGGGTCATGCCGCCGGCGACTCCCTGGTGGTCGCGCATGGCGATGGCCACCTTCAGGCACTGCGCGCTGACGGAGCAGTCGGCGCAGATCGCCAAAGCGTCGGAGAAGTCGGGTTCTGGTTCGTAGAGGTCATCGATCCCGCCGTCGCCCTTGTAGAACACGCCGTCGCGGTCGACGTCTCGGCAGGCTGCCTGCGTCTTCCACCCGTCGCTGTGGCGGTCGAGACCGAAGAGCGCGGCGATGGTGGAGGTGCCGGTCACGCCGCCACCCCCGAAGCGTCCGCAACGAAGCGTCCGGGGCGCATGCCTCCGGTCCGGATGGTCCGGTAGGATTCGCTGTCATGACGCCGGACGCTTCCCCCGCGGGCGAGGAGATCGAGTGGGTCGACGGCATCCCCGCCATCCGCGAGTACCTCGCTGACCGCCTTTCCCCGCACAACCTGTCCTTCGGCAAGCACCGGGTGCGCGAACTGCTGGACATCGTGGCCGACCCGCCCACAACCCTGGACACGGCGCTCGCCAACAGGCACTGCACTGGCCGGGGTGGCCATGCCCAGACAAGGTCGATCGACCGTGCGCTCCTGGACGAGCTGCTGGCCGGCCGGCAGCCGACGCTGGCCAGCAGGCTGAACTTTCCTGCCGTTCCGACGAGCAATGTGGTGCCGATCAGGTCCGACCAGGACGCTGATGTCGCCGCCGAAGACGCGAATGCGCCCGCTGATGCCGACCTGGCGGCCATCGTGGGCGAACGAGACGCTCTGCGGGAGCGTGTCGCCCAACTCGAACGGCGAGTCGTCGAGCTGCGCGACGTCATCCGGGAACAGGCGACCGGGCACGCGCGGGTCGTGGAACAACTGACCAAGCATCTGTGACGAAGCGTCCCGGACGGTCCCTGACCGTTCGGACGCTTCGTAAGCGTCCGAAGTGATTGACCGCAGAGGCTTGGGCGCGTTACCGTTGTCCCCGCCCGATGCGCGTCGGGTTGAACTCAAGAGCATTGAGATGGCCCCCTTCAAGGGTGGTTGTCATGCAGAGGACCGTCCCGTCTTGGCCTGGAAACCGTGGGGCGGCCTTCTGCGTTTCGGGCCGGAGGTCTTGCGTTGGGGTCTGTCGACCCGTTCGTGTCGCAGTGAGCCTTCGGTGCTGGCTTGTGTCTTGGCCGCCGTTACGGTCGACCGGTCAGTGACCTGTGTCAGCCGGGTTGGCCCAGGAGCGCTGCTGCGGAATCCGGTGGAAGCAGGGCCTGGACGGTGTCGTGGTCCCCGCGGATGACCGCGATCGTGATCTTGTTGACCTCTCCCGGATTCTTGTAGGAGGCGAGGTCGGTGATGCCGTCGGCGATCTGTCGGACCATGCCTGGAGGGACGCCGGCATCCTTCGCGGCACGTGCGACATGGGGGGCGACGGCGTCCCACTCAGTGCCTTCGGCAACCGGCTTGGGGCGCTTGCCGAACGCGAAGGTCTCGTCGTCGTCGGAGGGTTGGAGGTCGAGGGAGAGCCTGATCTCGCAGCCCGTTAGGTCGCTGGGTTCGTAGGTGGTGCGGTCGAGGGCTGCTGGGCAGGTGGCCCAGACCCGGTAGCCGTCTTTGGGGTGCTCGAGGAGCATCTTGGTGCCGCCGCCCGGTCCGTAGGGGTTGTGGCGGTACTCGGCCTTGATGACCCTGTAGGTGTCGGTGACCTTGCCGGAGGGCGCAGGCTTGGCGGGGCCCTTGGCTGCCTTCTCCGCTTCCTTCTGGTCGTGCTCGCCCATGAGTTTCCTGAGGAAGCCGGCGGCCTTCTCCGATGGCATCCGGCCCGTTCCCATTGCCTTCCAGACGATGTCGTGGGCGGGTTGGGGGAACGGTGGCTTGCCGCCGTGGGTGTGGACCGTCTCTGGGACGACGTACTCGTTCCCCTCGGCGGCCTCGACCGATGCGTCGACGACGCGGGTGAAGATTGTGGCGAGTTCGTCGTCGGCGGAGAGTTCGGCGACGAAGTCGCCGACGGCGGTTGCCTTGGCTGCCTCCTTGGCGGCCTTGGCGGCCTTGCGGCCGTCCTTGGTGAAGGTTCGGGTGGCGCCTTTGCAGGCGAAGCACATGCTGGTTCCGTAGCCGGGCTTGGCGTAGTGGCCTGTGCCGTCGCATTTCGTGCACGGGGTGAACCACTCGTCGTGGTAGGTGATCTTGGGCTTGGCGGCGACGACACGGTCCACGATCCGCTGGGGGACGTTGTCGGGGGCCACGATGTTGGTTGGGCACATGGGGTCGGTGGAGGCGACTGTGACGGCCACGGAGCCGCCCGTGACAGTCGTGGAGGTCTTGGCGGGGTGTCCGGCGGCGCAGGGTCCGTCGGAGACCTTGTGGGAGCAGGTGCCCTTGCCGGAGGACAGGGGGTGTCCGCAGTTTCGGCCTGGCATGACGGGGGGCTCCTGGGGTCGACGTTGCGCGTTCGCGCCACGGCCATTCCAGACCTGTCGCCCGGGGCGTGATCTCCCGGAACGGCGAGGGCCCCGATCCTTGACTCTCACGGATCGGGGCCCTACGCTCCTACTGTAGTGCTAGCATTACTAGCAGAGATTCAGCTACATCCACTTGAACTTCCGCAGTGCCGGCAGACGTCGCAGATCCCGTTGGGGAACATCGCGTCGAACCCGCAGTCGTGACACGTCTTGCCCCCGAGCATCTTCGATGCGTCCGGGGCGTCGCCGATGTCGAGCAGGCTCTCGTGCCCCGCCACCGGCGAGACCGGGGACGGGCCCGGCACAGCCGCGGGCGACGCCGCCCTGGACTTCGGCGCGGCCTCGATCCCGTCGAGGGCCAGCCCGGGTTGCCACGCGGTGGGCGTGGTCACGAACGGGTTGTCCTGGACCTGCACGTACTTCTCGTAGTCCCCGTCACCGTTGAGGTAGCGGAACGCGAGGATCCGGCCGACCGCGTCCAGGATCGAGGAGGCCATCTTCAGGTTCGGGTGGCCGGCCACGATCCCTGACGGCTCGAACCGCTGCCCGACGAACTTGTCGACGATCTCCTTCAACGGGACACCGCGCTGCAGCGCCATGGAGCCGACGGTGGCCAGCATCGACGTGAGCCCCTCGGTGGTGCCGCCCTCCTTGGACAGCTTCAGGAAGAACTCCCCGCAGGTGCCGTCGGGGTAGGCGCCGTGGGTGAGGAAGACGTCCTGCCCGCCGATGGTGAACTTCTCCGTGACCGACGCGCGCACCGACGGCATTCGGAACTTCCGGGGGCTGCGCCCCTCGTAGAAGCCCTGCGGGCTCATGCCCTCCGGGATGTCGCCGAGCTGGGCGAGCAGCTCCTTCAGCGCGTGCTTGTCCTTGGTGTCCAGGGCGCGGGCGAACTCATCGGCGGACAGCCCGACGGACTCGGTGCCCAGGTCCAGGAGTTCGCGGAGCTCCTCGACATGGCCGATCGGTGCGGCGCCGGACCGGATCGCGTCGGCGACCACGGCGTAGGAATCCACCGGCTCGGCGGGTGCCACGGGGACCGCCTCGGCCTCGGTCGGCTGCGGGGCAGTGCTGACCTTCACCTCGCCGTCGACCACGATCGTGGGCTTCTGCTTCAGCGTCCCGGCCGAGGACAGCGGCTGGGAGTACTTGCTGCCGTCCCGGTAGACCGCGACCGCCTTCACGCCGAGTTCGTAGGCGAGTTGGTGGCAGTCACGGATGTCATCGACGGTGGCGTCGCCGGGCAGGTTGACGGTCTTGGAGGCCGCGCCGGACAGGAACGGGGCTGTGGCACCGAGCATGCGGACGTGGCCCTGCCAGTCGAGCGACCGGCCGTCCTCCCCGCCGGCGTCGGCGACCAGGAAGATCGCCTTGTGCTCATCGGAGACGTGGGGGGCGTGGGTGATGTTGTGGTGGCCGCATATGGCCCTGGACGACGCGTCGATCTCCTCGGTGGTGAACCCGAGCTCGTCGAGCCAGTTGCCAGTCGCCGACGTGATCCCGTTGGCGGTGGCGAACGACTCGGCCTCCTCGCCGGTGAGCAGCCACGGGCCGAACGCCGACCGCAGGTCCATGGCGTTCGACAGCCCGGACTCCACGGCAGCGATGACGTCGGCCGGCACCCCAGCGGCGGCCAGGATGCGCCTGTTGACCGGTTGGTCACCGTCAAGCGTGCCGGTGCCGGCGATGTGGACCTCGACGTCACGGACCTGCTGGGGGGTGTAGCCCAGGTACAGCAGACCGGCCGAGACCGCGGTGTCGGTCAACTTGACCGCCCCGCCGCCGGCGAGGGTCTTGAACGCCACGAACGAATACAGCGGCTCCGGCCCCGTGGTGTCGGCCTCCATGAACATGCCGATCGTGCCGGTCGGCGCGGTCACAGTTGTCTGCATGTTGCGGGCGCCGTGCTCGGCAACGGCATCGACCATCCGGTCGCCGGCGGCGACGGCCGCCGGAGACAGAGACGCGAAGGGGGTGCGGGCCAGGACGCCGTGGTCGATCCCGACCGGCGTCACGGTCAGGCCCTCGTAGTCACCGACCGCCCGGTCGGCTGCGAGGGTGCCGTAGGCGGCCCGCCGGTGGTTGCGCAGCACCCGCTGCATCTCGGCGGTGTTGCGTTCGTAGGCCTTGCACGGCCCGAGCGCTCGGGCCATCTCCGCGGAGGTCTCGTAGGCCACAGCGGTCTGCAGCGCCTGGATGGCGCCCGACACCGCACGGCCCTCATCGGAGTCGTAGCCGATCCCCGAGCGCATCAGCAGGCCGCCGATGTCGCAGATGCCCAAACCCAGGGTGCGGTGCTCGTAGCTGTTGAACGCCACCGTCGCCGACGGGTAGTGCGACATGTGGACCGCGATCTCGAGGCCGATGGTGTAGACGCGGGAGGCGTGGGCGAACCCGTCGATGTCGAAGCCGGTGGACGGGTCCCACCAGCCGGTCAAGCGCAGCGACGCGAGGTTGCAGGCGGTCCCGTCGACGTGGAGGTACTCCGAGCAGGGGTTGGAACCCCTGATCGGACCGTCGTTGGGGGCGGTGGCCCAGTCGTTCATGGTGCCGTTGAAGTGCAGGCCGGGGTCGGCGCACTCCCATGCGGCTTCGGCGATGTCGTCCCACAGCTCGCGGGCCCGGACGGTGTCCATGACCAGCGGATTGCCGTCCTCCCCGACGGCTTTGCGGGCGGTCAGGTCGATGCTGCGGTCGGTGCGGACGGCGTCCATGAAGTCGTGGGAGACCGACACGGTGTGGTTGGCGTTCTGCCACGGCACCTGGGCGTAGGCGCCCTTCGGGTCGTTCCAGGCGACCGGGTAGCCACCGGCCTCGAGGAACGGGATCATCCGCTCGGCCTCAACCTTGAGGCCGATGAACTCGCGGACCTCGGGGTGGTCGACGTCGAGCACCACCATCTTGGCGGCACGGCGGGCGTAGCCGCCGGACTTGATCGACCCGGCGGCGACGTCGGCGACCTTGAGGAAGCTGATGACGCCGGAGGAGGTCCCTCCGCCCGTGAGCGGCTCGCCGGCGGCGCGGATCATCGACCAGTTCGCCCCGGCGCCGGAGCCGTCCTTGAACAGGCGGGCCTCGTCCATGATGTTGCCGAAGATCGACTTCTCCGTCATCGACCCGACGGCGTTGTCGACGAGGGTGTCATTGATGACGGTTATGAAGCAGGCGTTGACGGCGGCCCGGAAGTACCGGTGCGGGCTGGCGAGGACCTCGCCGAGGTCGGGGTCGTAGTAGACGTTGCCGGACGCCGACTCGATGATGCCGTACGCCTCGTGGATGCCGACGTTGAACCACACGGGGCTGTTGTTGGCGGCTTTCTGGTGGATCAGCAGGTACAGCATCTCGTCGCGGAACGCGGCGGCGTCCTCGGCGGAAGCGAAGTAGCCGCCGGACTGGCCCCAGAACATGAACGCGTTGGCGATCCTGGCGACGGTCATCTTCAGCGAGGTCTCGCGGCCCAGGACGACCTGGCCGTCGGCGTCACGGATCAGTTCGCCGGTGACCAGGTCGTACTGGGGCACCAGGGTCTTGCGGGCGTACTTCGACGCGGTGATGGACACCGCGGTGGATCCCATGGCCTCGGGGACCTCGTAGGTGCCCTCGGCGACCACGGTGCCCTTGTCGAAGATCTGCCACGGCTTGGACACCCACGTCGTCGACTCGAACGGGGAGACCCCAGCGACGGTGTTGCGGCGATCGACGCGAAGGCCGTCCTTGGCGTCGTAGACCGGCGGGTGGTCGGGGTGGCCGGTGGGGAGCAGCAGCTCGTCGAGGCTTGGACGGATCACGTCCGTTGGGGTGAGGGTGCTCATGGGGGTCGGTTCTCCTGTTGTCCGGGGGCGCCGGCGGCGGGTCCACGCGGTCCTTGGGAGGATGCAGGGTTGCATCCGGGTGCGACCGGGCCGCGTCGCCGTGGCGTGCACAGGCCATTCCGGACGTCCTGACCGGACTCCCGGGGCAGGCGTGGCCACGGGTTTTGGGGTGGCCGACGGGCCGGGCGGGTGCCCGGCCCCGGGGTCACGCGGCGATGCGGGACCCGATGGTGGCGTCGAGACGTCCGAGGACGTCGCGGTACAGCATCGAGTCGGCCCCGGCGTCGGTGAGCCGCGCGGAGGTGTCGGTGCGGTCGAACCACACGCAGTGGGTGACGTGGCGGCTCAGCATCACGCACAGCCGCCCCGTGTCGAGGTCGAAGTCGTTGAGGGCGGCCTTGCAGGCAACGGGTGACCAGGCGAGGGCCACGAGGAACTCCGAGCCCTGGATGGCGTCGGCGGTGTCAACGGTGACCTCATCGGCGCCGTCGACAAGACCCGACAGGTGGGATCGCACGGCATTGGTCTGGTCGACGTGGCCGGTGAGCACACCGATGTCATCGGGCCTGAGGGGCCTGACGTTGCCGCGTTCGTCACGGTAGGCGCCGACGCGCAACAGCTCGGCGACGCGTTCGGCGATCGCGGCGGCCACCTGCCGGTCGCTGCGGGAGGCGGAGTTGGAGTCCACGGAGACGCGGGCGAACTCCTCTGCCGGGGCACCGTCGATGAGGAGGGTGCGGTCGTGGCGTGCCGACCCGAAAGGGAAGGGGTACAGCGGCGCGAGGACTGCGGCGGTGGCGGGCCCGCACCGGCGGGTGTTGGGAAGGGTGTACTCGGTCACGGGGCTCGTGGCCGGGTCGTCGGTCGCGCGGAGGTGGCGGATGGCGATCGGTGCGGGCACCTGGGGGCCGGTGGGGGAGGTCCACCGGCGGGTGGTGCAGGTGACGACCGGGGCGATCTGGCCGGGATCGCCGACAAGGACGTACTGGTCGGCCACGTGGGCGATCCGTCCCCAGTCGGCGTAGCGGAGCTGCCAGGCCTCGTCGACCAGAAGCATGTCGGCCCGGAAGTTGCCGGCGGGGACATGGGCCCACTTCGCCGACGTGGCCACGATGATCAAACCGTTCGCCATATCGTCGGGTGGTTTGATGTGCCGCAGGTGCGGGACGCCGTCCTCGAGGTCGCGTGGCCGCTTGCCGCTGGACGGGCCGACGTAGACGGTGTCGGCAGCGGGCGCGAGCCGGGCGAGCTTGTTGGCCAGGTCGATCGCTTGGTTGGTGCGCTGAGCCGCAATGCCGACGACGAACCCACCGCGGACCTGCAAGTGGGACGCGACGGTGGCCAGCAGGGTCGACTTGCCCGCCCCCGGGGGCGACTGGACCATCGTCAGGGGGTCGCCGGCCCATGCGGACGCGAGGGTCTTGACCGCGACGTCGCCGTCAATGAGTGGCGGAAGCCGGTCGGGCAGGGAGGCATCGGCCGGAGCGGAGGTGTGGGGTTCGCCGCGGTCGTTGGCCGGGGCGTCGACGGGGTCGAGAGACAACTGGCGGACATTGATCATGCCGGATCCCCCACGGGGTTGGCGATGGTGAGCAGGCCGATGAGTGTCATGTCCATGCGGCGGACCTGCGGGATGTCGGCGGCAGGGTCGACGGTCCAGCCGGCGGCGTTGTAGTTGCGTGCGATGAGGTCGCGGTCGGGTGAACCGATGCCGCTGCGTCCGGGTTCGGCGACGACGGGCCAGCCGGCCGCCACGTCGTCGTGCCACTTGCGTCTGCCGGTTGGCCGGAAGTGGATGGTGAGGCCGGCCCGGTTGACCGCGAGTCCCATCACCTCGGCGTTGGTGGTGTGGGCGGTGCCGTCCAGGCCGGTGACGGTGAGGGCGATGGTGTCCCCGGGGCGGTAGCGGCAGTTGTCGGTCGTGGTCATCGACATCACGCCGTCGTTGAAGCCGGTGCTGATCGTTCCGTGCATTACCTTGCCGGAGTAGCGGGCCCGTTGGTGGCCGATGGGGTCGTGCATCAGGCAGCGTTCCCAGCCAGATTCGGCACCTTCGCGGCTTGCCATCCCGATGGCGGCGGTGACGGGGGTGTCGTTGGTGGTCCAGCGGATCCCGTCGGTGTGCCGGTCGCGGAGCTCGGCCGCGGCCTCGTCGTCGTAGGACCCTCGGGTCCGCGCGGCGGTGAGCCGTTCGGTGGCCTTGTCGATGCGCTTCTGGAGCCTGTCGAGTTCCTTGGGGGCGACGGGTGGTGTGGTGTTGAGGGCGTCGGTGAACGCTTGTTGTGCTTCGTCCAGCAGGCGTTCGGCGTGCGGTGCCGGGTAGGCGACGCGTTCGAGGATCGGGTTGCGTTCGCCGTCCCACAGTCGGTCGGCGACGGCGAGCAGGGCCGAGGTCGGTCCGGGTGCGTCGATGCCGAGCCAGCGGAGCCAAGTGGAGAGTTCGTTCTCGTCCTCGGGTGGCTGGCCGGTGGCCCACCGGGTCCGGCAGTGCTCGATGGCGGTCACCACGGCGTTGCTGCCAGGGTGTTCGCTGCGCTGACTCCACCAGTCGACGAGGGCGCCGACCGGGCGGGCGGGGTGGTCGAAGGGGACCTGTCGGGCCAGGCGGTGCAGGGCGTCGAGGTCGGTGGAGGACCTGACGATGAGTGTTGGCCACCGTGGCGGTGCGTCGGCGGGGGAGTTGACGAGTCGTTCGTAGGGCTCGGTGAGCAGCGCGATGCCGTCGTTGCCGTCGGCGTGCCGGGGTGCGCCGCCTGCCGGGTGGACGGTGACCCGGTGGCCCTGGACCAGAACGGCGATCGGGTCGCCGGCCGGGAACCAGGGGGTCTGGGCGAGGCGTGGTTGGATCCGGCCGGTGTCGGCGGCGCGTAGCCTGATGCCGAGGTCGAACAGTGCTGCGGTCACCAGTTGTCCCCGAGGTCGGCGAAGGGGTCGTCGTCGACAGTGGGGTCGTCGTGCCGTTCGGCTGCATCCCACCCGTGCCTCAGGACCTTGGCCCATGGGGCGGAATGGTCCTGGCGTCCGGCGACGGCGTTCAGCGCGGCCTCCGGGGTGGCGCCTGTGAGACGCTGAACGAGTTCCGCGAGGTCCGTAACCATAGTGCTCGTAATCATAGCACTTAATTGCGTCGGCGGCTAGGTCGGCGCGAGGATGCGCGCGAAGGCCCACTCGACGACGTTGGCGGAGACTGCGTTGCCGGTCGCCTTGAACCGTGCCGACGCAGTCGTCATCGCCGCGTTCCAGTCCGCACGGGGAACTCCCCGCGGGATGGTGCTCCACGCCGGCGGGACGACCTCCCACAGGCCGGCACCGTCGATCTCCAGATCGTGGCCCGCAGGGTCGGCGAATGCTGCCGCGTCAAGCTTCACAACCGCTCCGCCCAGATCGAATGACACCGTGCCGTCCAGCCGTTCAGCGTTCGGCAACGGGAACCCCGACGCGTCCCGGAACCGCCACGGAACCCCCGTGACGACACGAACCATCCCACTCCACAACGCGATGTCGATGAACTGCTCAGTGGTCAGTTCCTCAGTCGGCACCGACACGACGTCAGGGAACCCCTGCAAGGCGGCCGTCTCGGGTGGTGTCAGCCGACGGCACCGGAACCGGGGGGCCGGCGGCGGCACCGAGGGCGACATCCCGTCGCGCACGGGTTCACCGAACAGCGTCGGAAGGTCCTTCTCCACCGCCGAGAGGGTCACCGACAGGGGTGCCGGGGGGCCGGCGTCCGCCCCGATCACCTCGACCACGACATCGGTCCCGCCCTTGTAGTCGCGCGCCAGCAGGGTGGCGGAGAACGGCGAGTCGACGTAGTAGCCGAACTCCTTCAACCGGAAGTGGACCGTCGCGGTGACCTCGCCCTCCGGGTAGTCGACCGCGGCCAGCGCCGCAAGTGTCTCCTCGGAATGGGTGGGAGGATCCGCTTCGTTGCGCGCCTCGGTGACGTACCGGTCGAACAGGTCCTGCCCTATTGCCTCCGGAATGCCCTGCGCGAGCGCTTCGGCGAGCAGCGGGTCCATCGGCACATCGCGACGGAGGGCGCGAAGGAGCGTCCCGAGACGGCCCTTGGCCGACAGCCGATACCTGGCGGGGGCGTCCCGGTCGTGCAGGTCGGAGATGTGCAGGTGGGAGTGCTCCGCGAGCCCGCCGGGGCAGAAGGTCCCGTCCGCTACCGGGCCAGCCACGCAACGGCCCTCCGACACATCGACCAAGGCGTCAGCGGACCCGTCGCCGAGCAGCGAGACCGTGCTGGCCCTCTGGTCGGCGAACAGGTCCAGCTGGGAGCCGAACGGCGGCACCCACCGGCCATCGTCGCTACGGGTGCCAGCAGCAGCAGTGCCGTTCAGCAGACCCGCAACGGCCCGTTCCGGCGCCCCGTCACCGATGGCCAGATGGGCGTAGAGACGCCGGCGGCGCTGTGGCACCTGGACGCCCACGTGAAGGCTGTTGAGCACCCGCCATGCCAGCGCCCGGTCGGTGGTGGTCGCGATGCCGGCGAACCAGATTCCGGTCCGGTCGCCGGGAAACTGCGAGTCGACGTCATCGGCCTGCTGGCCGGTCACCTCGCAGCCGTGGAGGAACGCGGCCACGAGCTGAGGCCACACTGCGGAACCGTCGTCGTTGGTGACGCTGAACACGTTGGGGACGTTCTCCCACAACACGTCGGACAGTCCCCGTGCCGCGAGTCCGTCGATGATGCGCAGCATCTCCATCACCAGCCCCGATTCACCACCCATGCCGGTGCGCAGCCCCGCTGCGGAGAACGTCGTGCAGGGACTTCCGCCCGTGAGGACGTCAACGGCCTCCACGGCAGCCGGGTCCACGTCGCGGACGTCGGTGTAGATCGGCACCCCGGGGAACCGACGGCGCAGGACGGCCCGTGCGTCCGGGTCGATCTCGCACATCCACGCCACCCTGCCGCCCTGCCTGCGCCACGCCAGCTCGAACCCGCCGATACCGGAGAACAGCCCGCCGAGGCTCAACGGCCTTCCTGCCCGGACAGCAGCCGGGGCGTGGGCGGGGGGGATCGCAAGGTCGGTCATAGGGGGAGCCCAGTGTGGTTGGTGGGTGCGACAGCACCGCGTGCGGACATGGCAGGACCGGTGTGCCGAATCGACACACCGGTCCGGTGCAGCCAGGTAGGTCTCTTGCCGGTCAGGCGG
Organism: Euzebya pacifica; assembly: GCF_003344865.1. Lineage (GTDB taxonomy): Bacteria > Actinomycetota > Nitriliruptoria > Euzebyales > Euzebyaceae > Euzebya > Euzebya pacifica. The sequence goes on along the minus strand of NZ_CP031166.1, from coordinate 485,867 downwards.
CGGCGGACAGTTCGCGCGTCCGGCGGGCCGGCAGCTCGATGACGTCGACGGGCACCGTGAGGGCGGCCAGGTCGAAGTCACGCAGGTCCAGGATCGCCGCCGGGCCGTCCAGGCCGATCGCGACCTCGTTGACAACGCAGGTGTCGCACTCGTACAGGGCGTGGTCGTCGCAGACGATCTGGTTGGTGGTGGTGAGGATGGTCATCTCGCCGGCTTTCGTGTGGTGCTGGTGTCGCCTCTTGGGTGGCTGCACGAACGTCATTCCGAACGTCGGACCCGGGAACTCCTCAGACCCGGGAAGAGTCCCGGTCCCGGACGTGGAACGGCCGCTCGAGGAACGCCTGCCTGCCATGGTCGTCCAGACCTGCCATGTGCTCGGCCGCTACCTCCGGCGTCCAGCCGAGGTCGCGCAGGTCCCGAGCGGTGATGGAACCGCGCATCCCCACGAGCTTCGCCCAGGACCCCGATTCGGTCGGCCCGAACCGCTGCTGCCGCCACTCCTGGAACGTGTGCACCAAGTCCACGGCACGCCACTTGGTCGCCTCGGTCGGGCCGACCCCGTAGTCGGCGAACCACGACGCCTTGTCACCGTCGAACCCAGCGGCCCTCCAGTCCGCCCGTCGTTCCCACACCCCGCCCGGGTCCATCTCACGGGTCATGGTCCGGTCGTACTCGGCCAACGCGAACCGCTCGTCGCCATCCTGGTAGGTCGCGGGAGTCACACCGAAGTGAGCCATCGCAGTCGCCTGCCGCGGGTGGATCATCCGATTGGCATCCAGCCAAGCGGCCGCTTCCTCCGGCTCGAAGCCGGCCCGCTTCCACTCACGAGCCGACATCGGACCTCGATGTGCCGCATAGCCCATCCCTGCGGCCTGCCACTGCGACGACTCCTCCGGGGTGAACCCGTACCGGGCCCACATCGCCATCTGGACGCCGTCGCCGACACGCCTGCCGGCGATCTCGCATGGTTCTCCACTCCACTGGCCCCGCGCGTGAGCCAACGCATAACCAGCATCACCGGCTCGTCTCACATACGCCGAAGCCTGACCCGGCGACAGCACGCCGACCCGCCTGAACGCATGCGCCATATCAGGCGTGAACATGTGGTTGTGCCACGCACGGGCCTGCGCCGGTGTGAGCGGGTGAGGCGACTCGTCGTCGGCCCAGTCGCTGGACAGCCCCACTGACCCGAACGGCGAGAACCCTGCGAACGGGTCAGTCGCCGCTGCGGCGAGCCCGGCTGAGGACGACACGGCCGGTGCGGCCTGAGCGGGTCCGTTGTGGCGGCCGCAGTCGCCGGTCTTGGACGGTTGGGTGCAGGACGCGCCGGTGTCGGTGCTTCGTCGGCAGGTGCTCATGCACCCGTCATTCCGTGTTCGGGCCGCGCTCTGCCGCAGCCGCGACGGTGGCCCTCAGCTGGCCTTGGCCATGCCGCCTGCTGCGGCCTCGGTGAGGAGGGCTTCCATCTCCGCGATGGAGGCATCGTCATCGCCCTGCCAGGCGGCCATGTCACCGAGGCGCTGGACCATCCTTCCGATGATCTTCTCCTCCACGGTGTCGACCGCATACGTCAGGTACGCGATGGCGTTCTGACCGTCGCGGTGACAGCGCCCCATGCTTTGGTGAGTCTCGATTGCCGACCAGCGCACGTCATGGAGGATCGTGGCGCGCGGGACGTCGTTGCCGCCCGACTCGCCCTGCTGCAGGTTGATCCCGGTGGTGACGGTGCTCACGATGACGGTCGCGGCACCGGTCTGGAAGGCGGTCCGGTTCTGCTCGCGTTCCCCTTCGCCCATCTGTCCGTGGATGGTCGCCACCTTCACGCGCTTGCCGCGCAGGCTCTCGGCGATCTCCTCCAAAGACTCCAGCCACTGGCAGGAGATGAACACCTGCCGGCCGCTGTCCAGCAGGGTGAGCGTCTGTTCCACGGTCCCGTCTGCGCGGAGGAGGCTGGCCTTCTGGCGGAAGCGGGTCTGGGCGGCGAGGCCACCGTTGGGGTCCTTGCCGCGCTGGACGAGGTCCATTGCGCGGCGGAACTCCGTCCATGCCTCGTCGTAGAGGCGCCGGTCGTCGCCGTCGAGTTCGACGGGGTGGGGGATGTGCTGCTGTTCGGGCCATCCGGCGATGTCGGTGGGGACGCGGCGGATTCCGGCGGGTGGCCGCAGGGAGGTGTAGCGGTCGAACAGCAGGGTCCGGATGAGCTCGACGTCGTCGGGGTTGCGGTCCCACACCCACTTGCCGAACTCGCCGCGGCTGATGGACAGGCCGATGTCGGTGCACCAGACCTGGAACTCCTCGAGGTCGGCGACGTCCTGGCCGGTGACGGCGGTGAGGAGTGGCGCGAGGTAGACGAGTTCGAGCGGGTTCTGGCCGGCGGTGGCGGAGGCCCAGATGGTGAAGGCGTTGCCTTGTCTGATGCCGGTGGTGCCGGTGCCGAAGCCGCTGAGGTTGCGTGCGATGCGGGACCGCATCGAGGTGGGGTTGCGGTAGGCGTGCGACTCGTCGTGGATGACGACGTCCCAGTCGACGATGGGGGTTCCGCTGTCGGCGATGTGGTTGTTCTTCGTCTTGGCCTTCTTGACGGTGGCGGCTGACCTTGGTGGTTCGATGAGCTTCTTCAACCCGTCATGGTTGATGACGGTCCACCGGCGGCCGCCGGTGCCGAGCGCCATGATCGATCGGCGCCATGCGGGGATGACCGACTTGGGGCAGACCACGAGGATGTCGCGTCGGGACGCGGGGAGTTCATGGATTGAGGCGGCAGCCTCGTAGGTCTTGCCGAGTCCGACGTCGTCGGCGAGGAGGAAGCCGGGGAGTCCGGCGTCGTGAGCAGCGGTGATCGCTGCGACGGCTTCTGCCTGGTGGGGGCGGAGGGTGATGCTTTCGCTTGGGGCGATGTCACGGGCCCGACCGCCGTTGACGTCCTCCTCGACGCGGGCTTCCCATGACAGGGGCGCGGGCCTGAACCGGCCCAGTTCGGTGGGGAGGGTGTCGCCGACGTAGACGTGGGCCCTGCGTGCGGCGTCCCACTTGGCACCGAAGAAGGAGGCGATCTGTCGGGCTTCGTAGGGGACGTCGAGGACGTGCAGGTACTGGCCGCCGGGGTCGATGGGCTTCGGGGGGGCCTTGGGGGCTGCCTTCGCCCGGCCCGTCGACCGCTTGGTTGAGGTGCGGGCGGGTGGCTTGCGTTTGGGGCTGCGACGTCGGGAGGCCATGATCCCTATGGTCGTTCATGGGGGTGACGCCGAACGAACCTGTTCACGCGGGACCGGTGAAGAGGAACAGGATCTTGTCCAGGAGCGAGTAGCGGCGGGGCGGGGTGTTGCTGTTGCCGGTGGGTGGTGGTTCGGGGTGGGGCATTTTCGGGTGGTCCTGTGTCATGGGGTCGGGCGGACGTCACTGTCGCTGGGAGGGTGTCCCGGGGCGGGTTGCCGTCGACCGTGAGGGGGGCTTGCCGGTTGTGGCGGGCGTGGTCGCGGAGGTGTGTGTTGACGGAAGCGGATCGGTCGTTCGTTGACGAGTCGGTGGGTGGTCCCAACGACGATGTGGCCTCTGGGTCCGCCCAGCCGTTGCCGGCGTGGCTGCGTGATCCTGAGTGGCTGCGGGCGATGCGGCGACGGCACCGTGCGCGGTTGGCGGTGCGGCACCCGCGTGTCCATGGGTGGGTGACTGCGGTGGAGGTCAGGTTCGGCCGGATGGTCGACCGGGTGGTGCCGCGGGGGCGCGTCGACGGGTTGGCGTTGCTGATGGCGTCGATGATCGTGCTGGACTCCACGGCCACGGGTCTGTATCTGCGCAGGGGGTTGGCAGTGGAGGGCAACCCGTGGGTGGTGGCCATGATGGACACCTACGGGGACGGGGTGGGGTTGGCGGTCCGGGCCGGCTGGTCGTTGGCGGTGCTGTTGGTCATCAGGATCGGGGCGATGCGTGACCGGCGGTTCCGCGGGGTGATGTTGGTGGCGGCGGCCGGGTTGTCGATGATCACGCTGGTCCATCTGGTGGCTCTTGGGTTCATCGTCGTGACCGGTCGCGCCTGAGTCACGTTCCGCACAGGGCATCTCACCAGAAGTGATCTGGTGGGGCCTTTCTGTTGCGTTGGGTAGTGTTCGCGCATGGGTGCCGTGACTACTGCGAACGCGGCTGCGAACGCCGACGTGTCGGGGGGGCGCAGCCTCCTTGACCGGCTGGTCCCAAGGAACGCGATTCGCCGTCGGGCGTGGCTTGCGGCAGTGCTTGCCTGCTACGACTCGTTGGCCACGTGGCTGTGGGTCCGGCTCGAGGTCGGCTCCGAGCTCAACCCGTTGGTTGATTCGGTGATGAGCCGGTTCGGCGCGGGCACTGGTTTGGTGGTCCGTGCCGTCTACGTCGTGGCACTGATCGCGATGCTGGCCTACATGGCTGAGGGGCGGCGGAGCAAGACGATGCGGGGGTTCCTCGCCACGGTGCTCGTCGGCATGATCGGCATCTCGATCTACCACACCGGGTTCGGCGTGGTCTTCGCTGTCTATGCGGCGTTGGGCTGGATCTGAGAGGCGGGTGTGCCGCGGACGGCTTCGATGTAGTGGCGGATCAGGTGGTTGGCGAGGAGTTGTTGGTCCTTGCTGGTGTTCTGCACCTCGTTCCACGCGCGCACGTGGTCGGTGCCGAACCGCCAGTGGCCTGACATCCAGGCGCAGTGGGGCGCGACCCGGCGGAGCTCGTCGGTGAACCGGTTGGTTGAGGGGATGGAGCCGGGCTCCGCCGCCATGTCGCAGATGGTGTCCATCAGGAAGCCCAGGGCGATGATGCCGGCGCCGTGGACCAGTCGTGACTTGCGTGGCGGTGCATCCCAGGCGTTGGGCCACACGGTGGCCACGGCGGAGAAGAAGTTGGTGACCAACTCGATGATGGCGTCGGTGTCGCCCTGGCCGGTGTGGGGGTCCCGGTAGCGGTACAGCGCACCGTCGGTCAGGGAGTTCTCCAGCATGCGCAGGACGGAGTTGTCCTTGATGAACCCGTCGGGACGGGTTGCGGTGCGAATCCGGTCGTGCAGCGGCGACCACGGCAGCAAGTTGAGCTCGGCGACGAGTTCGGCGGGGTACCGCTTGCGCTCGAGCACGCGGGGCAGCTTGGTGGTGGTCCCCGGCAGCAGCTCGTGGATGAGCCCCTTGGGCAACGGTTTGGTGTTGTTGACCAGCAGGAACTGTTCGCGTGCGACGGCTTCGTTGCCGGTGATGAACGCACAGCAGGCCAGAGGGAACGTGTCGACGTCGGCCTCGCGGACCGCGGCGGTGCGTTGCTGGCCGTCCACGAGGTGGCCGGGGCGCAGGTTCGGGTCGGCGGGGATGGGGACGACCAGGTCGCCGGTACGCGCATAGCCGACCGGTCCGTTGAGGTCGTGGGGTTCGAAGGTGACGGTGGCGTCGAAGGAGATGGTGAGGGCGTTGGGGATCATCGGCCGGTCCGACTCGATGTAGTCGGCGATGGCCCGGATGTGCTTGACGACCTCGGGTCGCTGGTAGCCGACAAGGGTGCGGCCGTCGTCGGCGCGTCCGGCCCGGTGGATGGCGGCGAAGGAGGGGATGAGCTTGGCGTCGACGGCGAAGGTGTAGACCCTCTGTCCGCGTCCCTGGTCGATCTCGATCGCGGGGAGCCGCAAGTTCGTGGTCATGCTCCGAGGGTCACCGGCGCGGCCGACCCGGCCGTCCCCGGGGTCATCCGGTGGGGGACAACGGCACGCGGGTCATGGTGGCGAGCGCAACCATGGTGGGGGTGTCCAGCGACGCGCGGATCCGGCAGGCGTAGGCGGGGACGGTGGTGTTCTGCCGGGCGTGCCAGGCGTTGAACGAACGGCCGCTGCGCTCGGCGTCGCGTGGGGCGTTGCGGCGGTCGAGGCGTCGTCGGTGCTCGTCGCGGTCCAGGTCAAGCCACAGCAGACGTGTGTCGGCCCCCACTGCGGCCATCCGGCCGGACAGGTCGTCCCACCAGCCGCGTCCTTCGGCGGCTTGCCGGGTGTAGCAGGCGACCAGGACCACGTCGACGCCGCCGATGGCGATGTCGCGGGCGACGTTCTCGGCGGCACGGTAGGCCGGCATGTTGAACGTTGTGAGGAAGGTGTCGGTGTGATGGGCACCGGGGGTGTGTCCGGCCGCGACGAGACCGGCGTCGACGATGGGGTCCATGAGGGTGTCGCGGTCCAGGAACGCCGCGCCGGTGGCATCGGCGAGCGCACGCGCGAAGGTGGACTTTCCGGTGCCGGGCAACCCGGCGACCACGGTGATGGTGCTCATGGATGGTCCATTCCGGCGGACCGCCCCGGGTCAGAGTACGGAGCGGATGCGTTCCAGTAGTGCCGCGGCCACCGGAGGGGTGACGGCGTTGCCGACCGATCGCAGCCGGTCCCGTTTGGTGCCCAGCAGTTCGTAGGGGCGGCCGTCGGGGTGTGCGGACATGGCCATGCCGGCGGCCGCTTCGTGGGGTTCAAGCATCCGGAGGCCGCAGGCGTCCACGTCGACATCGCCGGGATGGGACACGCCGTGCAGGGACGGTGGGATGGTGACCACTGACTGGTGGCCGGCGGTGGTGAGGGTCCGTAGTGGCTCGTCCAACGGGGTCGACATCTCCGCGCCGCCCTTGTTGTTGCGCATCACGATGGCTGCGGGCCCGCTGCCGGTGACGGCGATTGGGGCGTCACCCGCCGCGTCGGGGTCCACTGCTTGGGGCACCGATGGTCGGTGGCGGCTCGCCCACAGGTGCGACGCGACGGTGCAGGCCGGGTCGGGGGCATGGGCGATTCCGGATCGTGAGGCGTACCGGGCGACGCCGGCAGCGATCCTGGCGCGGGTCGCGGCGGCCAACGGGCGGACGCGTTCGCCGATGATGCCGGGCGGGATCGACAGGTCGATTGCTGCGGATGCGGGGGTGTAGGCGGGCCTGACCGGCGTTGCGCACTCGGGGCAGGTGTAGCGGTACTGCTGGGCGTACCGGCCGACTGTCCGGCCGTTGCGCCACGACTGGGCCGCCCCGACGATCCGGCCGCATGGTGCGCACCAGGCGGCTGGGGCGAACGTCAGGTCGGGCCGGTTGACCCCCGCTGCGGTCCACACCACGTAGATGCGGTCCCGCGACTGTGGCGTCGCACCGAAGAACTGGGAGTTCAACGACAGGACCTCGCCGGTGTAGCCGAGGAGTTCCATGGCCTGCCACCAGGCGGGCCACAGCTGCCAGCTGGTGGCTTCGACGACGTTCTCGACGACGACGGCCCTGTAGCGATGGACTTCTGTCCAGCGGGGGACGTCCCACATGGTCGCGCGCGCCCGCTCGTGGGCGTATCGCTTCTCCCGTTCCGCGTCGGTCAGCGCCGTCGACGGGTCGGTGTCCTTGCGGGCTCCGCGGGCGCGGCTGTGCCCGACGCATGAGGGGCTCATCCAAGCGACGTCCGTGGGCCGGTAGCGCCGCGGGTCGGTGACTGACACGTCACACACCTCGTGCTTGGTGTCGGGGTGGTTGATGCGGTGCACCTCCACGCCGGTGGGCCAGTGGTTGAGCGCCAGGTCGACGGAGTAGCCGGCGGCTGTGGCACCGAGGCTGGAGCCTCCGGCACCGCAGAATAGGTCGGTGATCGTCGGGCTGGTCATGCGGCGCTGGGCAGACGGGACGGCGAGTGGGCGACCTCGTCGGTGTCGGGGACCGTGGAGTGAGTGGTCACGGGCCGGTCAGACGTCGGTGGGGTCGACAGCGGTTGCGATCGCCCAGTCCGGCAGGTCAAGAGCTGCTCGGCCGCCCGCGTCCACGACGTCCTCGGGGGTGATGCCTTCGCGGATGATGACGATGATGACCTTGCAGTCATGAGGCGGGGTGTCGGGCCAGGGCGTGTACCCGTCGGTCATCACGATCACGACGTGCGGTCGGGGGCGTTCCTCCAGTGCGAGGTCGATGCCGACGCGCATGTCGGTGCCGCCGCCGCCGGTGAGGACGATGTCCTTGGCGGAGTTGACGCGTTGGAGGTCGCTGGCGGCCGCGTCGACGTAGGTGATCTTGTGGTCGTCGCCGCGCAGACCGGCTTTCTTGCAGATTCCGTCGATTTCGGCGAGGGCAGCTTGGATGTCATCGGACCCCATTGACCCGGAGGTGTCGAGGACGGTGACGACCTTGGGCTTGGGCATCTGCATCGACGGCAGGATCACGCCGCCTCGTTGGGTCCGCTTCGATGGGCGACGGTAGGTGTAGTCGACCTTGCCGGCGGCCCATGACAGGCCTGACTTGACCGAGGCGCGCAGGTGGCGGCGCCAGTCGATCTTGGGCGGGGCAAGTATCTCCTCGGCCAGTCGGCTGAGGCCGGCGGGGACGGTGCCCTGGCCGGAGCCGCCCTGGTGGTTGCGGATCTGGATAGCGGCGTCGCGGCGGAGGAGGTCGGCCTCGTGGGCGCTGACGCCGGAGTCGGTGACGTCGCCGGCGTCGCCGTCGATTTCGCAGGGGAACGGCTTGCCTCCGCCACCGGAGCCGCAGCCGGCGGGTGGGCCGGTCTGGTGTTCGCAGGCCCCACTGCCGGACGGCGCCGTGGTGGGGGATGGTGTGCCGCCGGAGCCGCCCCCGCCCTGCTCGGCGTCGCCGGCTTCGCCATCGCCATCGGCGTCGCCGTCGGCGTCGGTGTTTGCTGGGGTGCCGTGGCTGTCGTTGGCAGTCCCCGAGGCCCCGCCGGAGCCGCTGCCGGGGGAGTTGTCGCCTGTGTCGTTGCCGGACTGCTGCTCGGCCTCGCACGCTGGGCAGGGCGGCGGTGCGAACTGGCCCTTGATCTTGTCGTAGTACCACTCGGTGGTCTGGCCGGGGTCGAGGCCGAGTGAGGCGGAGCGGATGCCATCGGCGGGCAGCGCGAGGTTGCTTCCGGCGAGGCACTCGTCGAGGTCATCGTTGATGCAGGCGTCGCCGGCGATGTTCCACGCGAGCCTGTCGGGCAGGCCGACGCCGTGGAGGTCGCCGCGGTTGGCGTGGTCGCGCAGGACATGGTTGGCCTCGTGCAGCAGCACGGCGGAGAACTCGAACTTGCTCCACTTGCCCTTGGCGGGCTGGTTGGCGCGGGGATCGAGTTCGATCTTGTCGAAGTCGATGTAGACGCGCCAGCGGCGGTCGACCCCAATGGTGCCGAGGCCGGGTGCGGCGACGGGCCGGAGGTTGTAGACGATGGAGGCCAGGTATGGCATGCGCTGGACGGCCAGCATCGAGGCGATGCGGTAGATCCAGTCCTCCGCCTCTGTTGGTGCCCTCAGGGTCTGGTGGTCGACGAGCACGCCCATGGCTAGTTGCCGCGCAGGTCGGACATGATCCCGGCGTCGCGGATGAGGGGGACCAGTTTGGCCATGACCTTGTGGTCGATGGCGACGTTGGCGTTGCCCTGCTTGCGGACGGTCACGAGGTTGCGGAGGAAGGGCATGACGACGTCGCCCTTGTTTGCGTCGGCGGCGTGGCCCATGACCGCGAGTGCGCCGTTCCATGCACCGGACTGCGGGTCGGACATGGCCTTCTCGGTGGCGAAGGCGGTGACGGCACCGAGGATGGCGTAGAGCCGGTCGTTGCGGATGGCTTTCCAGTCCACTGAGGTCGGGTCGGCGATGACCTTCTCGGGGTCGGGCAGGTCGAGGGTGCGTTCCCATGTGAGGAACTCCACGCCGGCGGCCTCGCCCACCAGTCCGATGGTGGCGACGCGTCGGCATTCGAGCGACCGGTCGGAGTTGTCGTCGGGGAGGTAGGCAAGCACCTTGTGCAGCCAGTCCCATGTCCGCAGCGACGGCCATGCCTCGCCGGTCTTGGAGGCGTCGGAGGGGTAGGCCTGCGCGAGGGTGCGGCGGTTGCGGATGAACCCGGTGACCTTGGAGAGGGCTTTGAGGCGGCGGGCCTCGGTGGTGGTGGTCGTGGCGGTGAGCTTGTCGGTGACGTTGTCCCAGCCGACGGTCATGCCGGTCAGCCAGTCGTCGATGGAGGGGGTGTAGGGGAGGTGGAGGAACCGGTTGGAGGACGGGGGTTCCAGCTCGAAGCCGTTGGCGGCCTGGTCGGCGGGGTTGGCGGCGGCGACGATGCGGACGGCGTCGGGGAGGTAGATCTCACCGACGAACCGCTCGGAGCAGATCTTCAGCATGCCGGCCTGCACGGCGGGGGTGGCGGTGGAGAGTTCGTCGAGGAAGAGCAGTCCGCGTCCGGCGGTGGCGAGGTCGATGGCGAACTGGCGGGGCTGCATGCGCACGCCGCCGTTGTCATCTGGGGAGGGGACGGGGAAGCCGCCAAGGTCAGTGGGGTCGACGGTGGAGCAGGCGATGGCGCGGAAGGGCAGGTCGTTGGCCTCGGCGATGGTGCGGACCAAGGAGGTCTTGCCGGTGCCCGGTTGACCCCAGAGGAGCACGGGCACGGCGGCGTTGCCCGCTGCATCCATGACCGTGAGGAGGATGTCCTGGGCGATGGTCTCTGTTCTCATGCGGCGTCCGCCTCGACTCGTAGAAGATGAATTGCTAGCAACCGTAGCGCTTAGGCTGCGGGGGTGTCAAGCGGGGTGCCGGTGGTGAACTGGTCCCAGAGATCGATGAGTCGGCGACGCGTCTGGTCCGATACCGGACGGATCACGCTGTAGGTGCCGTCGGGACCGTTCTCGAACTTCTTCGCGTGCGCCATGCCGAGGTTGCCGCCACCCAGCAGGTCGAATCGTTCGATGACCAGCGACCGTTCCAAGTGGCTGTTGTCGTTGAACTGCGGGACCCCCCGGTCGTTGACGCCCTCGGTGCCATAGAGGGGTCGCAGCGTCAGCGTCATCCAGCCATGGTCTGGGTCCGGGACGATGTCGGCGGTGTCGCGGGCCAACGAGCCGAGGAACGCTACGCCCTGGTCGATGGTCCGCGTCTCCATCTCCGCCCCTGCCACCACGAGGGCGGAGAGGACGGCCAGTGCCCGTTCGGGACTGATTCCGGTGCTTGTGCTCATGACCAGAGGATGCCCGATGCCTGCGACACGACCGCTCAGATCACGACGTCGGCGACCTTGCGACCGTCGTGGAACTCGGTCACCCCGAGCTTGGCGAACTCCGCGATCACGGACTCGCGGGACTCGTGCCCACCGGTCTTGATCCACGTCGGCGGGTGGGAGATCAGGCCCACGGTGCCCTCCATCATCATCTCGCCGGAGTAGGAGCCAAGCTTGCCGAAGTCGCGGTGGAACCCGTCGTGGAAGTGGTGGTCGTCGGGGTTGGTCGCACCGAAGTGGTCCCCGGTGGTGAAGTACCAGTCGGTCCTGCGAGACAGGGCCTGGGCCTGGGCGCCGTTCCACACCACTTCCGGCTTGCCGTAGGAACTGCCGGACGGTTTGCCGTAGGACTGGGGCTTGAAGTGCAGGAAAACCGCCGATGCGCCACCGGAGTTGATGTCGGCACCCTCCGACATGCCCTTGCCGGCGTTGATGCCCATCTGGCGCCGACGGACCGTTGACGCGAGCGCACCGCCGTTGCGGACGATGTCGGTGGCGGACCCACCGGTGATGCTGACGTGGTAGGAGGTCGTGGCCTTGCGGGGGTCCGGCCCGTTCGGTCCCTGCCGGAACCGGTCGAACCAGATGCCGCCCTGCGAGCGCTTCGGGGTCGGGTCGTAGGTCGGGTCGGCCGCCATCGCAGCGCCGGATGGGAACCCGAGCGCCTTGGCGACGCCTTCGCGCAGGCGCTTGGCGCGTGCGGGGAGGACATCGGCCTCGGCCTTGGTCCGGACGGACCGCAGCCACGCGCGGAGCTCGTCGGGACCCATCCCGACGGTTTCTTCCCTGCGGGCCCACACCTGCGCCTTGGCCGTTGCGACCCCGTAGTCGGCCGCTTCGACACGGGCGGCCTGCACGTCGGGGTGTTCAAGGATGCCCATGCCGTAGGCGTTGCGTTCCAGGTAGGTGTACTCCGCACCGGCCGCAGTCATCGGTGTGCCGGACAGGTGGAGGCGGTCGAGTCGTTCCAACGCGCCGGCGGCGTCCCCGTTGGTCGGTGCGATCACGGTCATTCGGCGCTTCTGGGAGAACGCCTTGCCCGATCCCGACGTCACGGCGTCGGGGTAGTACAGCACCTTGTATCCGTCACCAAGGTCGATCTGCCACATCTTGGGCGGGCAGTCCGCGGAGGTCATCGACCCGTTCCACGAGGCGGTCCCGTTGCTGTTCTGGATCGAGGGACGCTTGCCCTCTACCTCCACGGTCGGCAGGAGCGCCGCGGACAGGTCGGAGTCGATCGGAACCTGGACGTGCTCCTCGATGGTCTTGGTGACCTCGCCCTCCCACGGGTGCAGCATGCCGATCTTGCCGCCGGGTTGGCCGTAGGCGGCCGGTTCGTAGGACGGATCGTCGAGGTAGACGGCGATCTCGTCGATCGACTGCTGGTAGTGGGCGATCATGGCGTCGAACTGGGGGCCTGCGCCCTTCGACTTCATCCCCTCCAACGTGTCGCGGATCGTCTGTAGCCGCTGCGTGTTGGTGGGCGACTCATCGGACCTGAACCGGTCGGTTCCCGCCTTCATCCGGGCGTTGACGCTCTTGGCCAGGGTGGTGATCTGGCCCTGGATGCCGTCGGTGTCGGCCGGATGGGTGCCCATCTCGGTGACCTGCTTGGTCTGGACCACGGTCTTGGTGCCTGACAGGCCGAGGGCATCGACCATCTTCTGTTCGCCCTCAGGGGTGAGCTTCAGGTACAGCATGTCGCGATGGCCGGACTTGGCCTTTGACGAGGCGTACCTCATCGCAATGACCGAGGAGTCCTCCACATCGCCGTCGGCAACCATGACGCTGACACCCAGAGGGGCTCCCGTCGGCGGTCCTTCTGCCGGCAACCATGCCACCGCGTCGGTTCCGCCGACCCCGGCTCCTTGAGTGGGGTTGGCCCCCATGGGGTTGGAGACTGCGGCGGTCGACACGATCGCACCGCTGGTCGACACCGGTGCCGAGAGCCCCTTGTGGTGGTTGCACTTGCCGGTGGGATGCTTGGTTTTCTTGGTGCACGACTTGCCGGCACCCAGGGGGTGGGCGCAGACCTTGGCGACTGCTGCGGGCACGGGACGACTCCAACGGGATCGGTGACACCGTGGCCATTCCGGGGGCCGAACCCGGGTTGCCCCGGGGACGGTTGGTCGTCGAGTCGGGCGGGTCGTCCGGCCGAGGGATGACCGTCGCCAGCCACGGGCCGAGCCGAATCGGACAAGGCGTGGACTCGAGGGCTACGAGACCGGTTGCTGGTAGTTCCCGGCCAGAATCACAGCGCCCGTAGGACCGATGCGTCGTATCCCTTGGCCTCGAACGCCGCGGCCATGTCCTCCCGGACCGACTTGCGTCGCTTGTTGGCCTCGTTGATGAACTCGTCAACGACCTGGTCGTCGGTGACCTGGAAGTCGGCGACGCCCAGGCGCTTGGCGGCCTTCTTTCGCATCCTGTCGACCCACTTGATGTCATCGCCGGCCTTGACGCCCGCCTCGGCAGCAGGACGAACAATGGCAGCCCACTCCGCATCTGAGATGGCCTCCGCTTTGCCGATGACCCCGAGTGCGGCCGTCGGGTCGATCCGCACGCCGGGAGCGAGTCCCCCGTTGACGTCGGCCTGCAGGAGTTGCTTGATGAGCTTGGTGCCGTGGTTGCCGTTGCCTTCCCAGTCCAGGGCCGGCTTGTCGGACCCCCAGAACTTGAAGGCCTGACCAAGGTCGCAGCGGGTCAGGCCGCCCGACGCAGTCCGCAACCAGTTGTCCTCCTTGCCGTCGTGCTCACCGACAAGCCAGTCGCCCACGGTCTGGCGGACGATTGTGTCCACGTCGTGTTGGGACAGGTCCTTGTGGTTGTGGCTGAGGGGCTTGGCTCCCTGCAGCAGCGGCTGCATCGCGTGATGGGCGGTACCGACCTGCCGGTAGTACACCGGGATGGCCGACAACCCAAGTGCGGCCTTGGCCTCTGAGGCCGTGGACTCCGTGATTGCGCGGGCCCGACCACCCGAGCTCGGGTGAGGCTTGCCGAACCAAGCCTGTCCCTGCCCGCAGACGAAACCGACTCGGGTGTGGGACCCGCCGGACGGGGCGTTCTGCGGAGCGGACGTCAACGTCATCGTGGCGACGTAGGCGTCGTCGCGCGCCGGGATGTCGGTGTGGGTCTTGGTGGCATGGTCCAGCAGGGCGCTGAGGTCATCGAAACCCTTGGCCCACGAGGCCACGACGACCTTCGCTCCGGCTGCCGACGCCGAGGACACGGCCGGCTTGGCCGCCTTGGGTACCTTGGACGCGGGTCCCGTGGCCAGGGGCGCGGCGACGGGCGCAGGCGACGGAACCACCGGGGCTGCGTGCTTGTCGGACGCGGCCTTTTGGGCGGCGACCATCTTGGCGGTGTTGCCATGAGCCTGCGCGATCAGCCAGTTCTGCAACGCCGACCGTGGGGTAGGCGCGCCGGTGTGCTCCATCCCGGTGTGCTCGGCCACGACGCGGAGGTCGGGGATGCCGACCTTCTTCAGCCCTGCGCGGAGGTCTTGCTCCGACGGAGGCTTGACGATCGCGATCGCGCCAGGAGCGGCGGAGTACATCGAGTCCGACAACTGGGTGGCGACCTGCTTGCCGTGCTTCCAGCCGGCAACGATCGTGTCCCATTCCGACGGCGTCAACGCCTTGGACGCGACGGCGTCATCCCACAACTGCTCGCTTTCGGCCCACTTCGCCTTGCCGGCGGCAACGAGCTTCTTGTTGGCGTCGGCCTTGAGGACGATCTCGGCAATCGTGTCCGCGGGCGTGGAGGGGTCGGCGACCTTGTTCAGGTCGGACTGGCCCACGTGATACAGCAAATCGCCGTCCATCCCGGCCATCTCGGAGATGACCGGCACCTGAGGGGCCCCGATGTGGGTCAACAGGTACGCGGGAGGCGCGAGCGCGGCGACGGACTCTGGGGTGACGCCTTCGCCGAGCACGGGGTCGTGGAGCGCCCACCGCAGACGAAGTGCGGCGTTGCGCTTCTCAACGATGTCGTGGGTGGTGATCGCCGCCGTCGCGATGGCGTGCAGCGCCTGCAGGTCGGCAAAGGCTGCCTGGTCAATGACCGCGCCGGGCGCCTGAGCTGCGTCGGGTGCCTTGGGGGCAGCATGGAGCGCGTCGTCGGCGTCGACGTCTTCGAGGGTGACCCCGTCGATGTCGGGGTAGGTGCCATCGACCAGTGATGCGTACTTCTTCAACTGGCTGGCTTGGACCTTGTCCTTGGACGGGTGATCCTGCTCGTAGGCGGGGGTGAGCCAGTAGATGATCGACGCCTTCTCATCCCCCGGCTTGGTGCCTGACGCGAGAAGCGGGTGGATGAAGCCGGCGTGGTGGGCGAGGAGCAGTCGGTCGCTGGCAGTGAGGTCGGTCAGCCAGGTCTTGCACTCGGCGATCACGACCTTCCATTCGTCGCTCTTGGTGTCCAGCCCGGCCTGGTCAAAGATCGCACGGGAGGTCTCCCCGTACTCCTTCAACGCGTCGAACTTCTCCGTGAGCGACAACGACGGGTCGTTCTTGGCGGTGACCCAGTTCTTGAACGCCTCGGCGAGCGCCTTGGTGTGCTCTGGGACCTGGGTGTAGTCGTCGGTCCAGGCCTCATAGATGTCGGCGAACTGGTCGGGGTCGATCGACCCGCCCGGGACGAGGATGTCGGCCCCGTCGTCGCTGAACAGGTCGAACGCGTCCTGAGCAGGGATCGGTGCCGACTGGTGCAGCGTCGAGGCATTCAGGAGGTTCAGGAGCGCTTCGGTCTCGGCAAGGTCGGTGATGACCTTGCCGGCCGCGGCCGCGTCGGCAACGACCGATACGCCACCCGCCCCGCCGAGGACGTGGTGTTCGGACTCGGGAAAGTTGCTCCATCCCGCTCCGACGGAGTCGGCATCCACCCATTGCTCGGGCTGCCAGTCCATCTCCTCGCCGATGAAAGCCGGGTCCTCGGACGGGTCAGATTCGACGAACGGCTCGTCGGCCGCCTTCAGCAGGTCGTCGAGGTCGTCCGCTGCGGTTGGTTCGGGCGCGACGGGCGGGTCCGGGGGCACATCGGGGTCAAGCCCCGGCGGCTCGAGAGTGAGCGTGGGTGCCTTGGTCGAATACCCCTTGGACATGACCGGGTCATTCCACTCGCATGGCGGACGGCGCCCGGGTCAACCGTTGCCGCCGAGACTCAGGCGGGGCATCAAGGCGTCGCGTTCGCACCGCAAGGTGGTGAGCACGTTCGCCAGCTTGTTGGCGATGTCGACGGATTCGAGGTGGTCGTCGGTGGCGACACGTTCGACGACGTTGAGGAACTGTTGCTGGATCCGGCTGAGCGACTGCTCGATCTTGACGAAGCGGGCAGCGTTCTCTGGGCTGTCGAAGTGGTACCAGGAGCCTTCGGCGGTGCGGACGTGCGAGATCCACGACCGGCCACTCGACTGCTTGGACGCCGGCCGGTAGGAGTAGGTCCCCTGCCCGTCGTGCTCGACGACGACGATCTCCGCTGCGCCCTTGTAGTCCTCGTCGGCGGCACGCTTGGCATCGGTTTGCGTCTGGTAGCTGTCGGGGTTGCCGCTGGCCGTGGACCGAAGCGACGGGGCCACGCCGGTGGGGGTCGCCGGAGCGGCGTTTGACCACGGTGCCAGAGCGGGCTTGGGGGCGGATGGCATCGCGGGTGCCGCGGGCGGCGGCTGGGCGGCCCCCCAGCCGTCATCGATCACCGCAGAGGGGTCTTGGATTCCCTCCTCCAGAAGGGAGGCCAGGTCGTCGTCGTCGAAACTGGTGCCTTCGAGGTCGAGGAAGTCGTCAGGATCGGACGCGGCGGAGGGTGCCGGCGTGGCAGCGTCGATGTGGTTTCGGTTGCAGTTCTCGCCCGGCCGCAGCATCTGCTGGCAGGGGCCCGAACGGGTCTGGCGGCCACAGGTGGAGATTTGGCTCATCGGGTCCTCAATCCGGTCAGACGCCGGCGAGGATCAGGTCCTCGTGGAGGCGTTCGGCGATGTCGTGTGCGCGACCTTTGGCGCCGGGCGGGAGGGGAACGGTCGCGATCCCCAAGGTGAGCCCGTTGACGCCATCGATGATGCGGCGGGCGGCCGGGGCATCGATCCGCGAGCCGCGCTGCCCGAGTCGCTCGGCGGTGTCGACGATGGCCCAGTCGACCCGGTTGTGCCACGGACCGGTCCGGCGGTGGCCGTCCATCACAGCGGCCGCTTCGCCGCTGTCGTCATCGATGACGAGGAAACCGACAACCGTGTTGGGCACGGGACTGTCGTAGCAGTGGCTGAGGGCGTAGGCGTGCATGGGTGAGTCATTCCGTTCCGGTGTGAGAGGTGATGGTCGGCTGGGCGGCAGACGATGTCAGAACCCGATTGGCGATGGCGTCCCGCACCGCTTGGTCGTAGTGGCGCAGATTGGCGGCCATGAGGTCGCTGCGATGGGCGTCTGACTTTTCGCGTCCGGTGGGGGTTGCCCGGCGGCCCTGCGAGGCGAGCTGGAGGGCCTGTTGCGACACGATGACGAGACGGTCGCCGAACCAGTTTCCGAGCTGCTGCACCCTGTCGTGCTTGGAGACACCTGAGACCAGCACCTTCGTGTCGACCCCGGCCCGGTCCATCATGGCGGCGAGGTACAGCAGGCCCGGCTCGGACAGGTCTCTCCACTCCTGGTTGCCCTTGATGGTGTGGCGCGGGATCATCACCGCCACGGGGCCGGTCTCGCCGATCCACTGCGCCCACCGGTCGAGGTCCTCTCGGCGGTACCAGTAGATCGACGGCGCCACGTTGCAGCCGGCATCGGAGAGCTCCTGGGCCACGACCATCGACCGGCGCATGTTCAACAGATGCTCGGCCCTCGGCTGGTCTGAGTAGACGCTGTAGTCAGGTGTGGTCACGAGATCGAAGCCCATGGCCGCGATCTTGCGGATGAGGCCGTCGGCGTGGCGGCGCTCCCAGAAGCGTTCGATGAGCGAGTCGGGGCTGTAGCCGATCAGGACGGCGTGTTGGTTCTCGTCAAGTCCGAGGGCTGCGTGGGCCCCCTGCGTCTCCCAGCGGCCTTGGGTCTTCAACTCCGTGCCAGCAGGGCCGGGGACGCGGGAGAGGACTCGCCGCAACGGGACGCCGAAGGCCGGCCATTGGAGCCGCTGGTGGGCCTTCTCCGCAGCCGAGGAGGAGTCCAGAAGGGGCACGTAGTGGCCCAGTTCGGGCCAGTCGAACCGGCGCAACGAGATGTCGTCGAAGGCCATGGTCCCGCCAGCACCGGCAGACCACAGACCGATGTCGGGCCTGGACCCGCAACGGACCCCGCACGCGGTGGTCTTGCAAACCGATTGCTCCATCGGCTGGGGGTTGTGGGCGACCCGCACCGAGCAGGAGCACCAGGAGCAGTTGGTGTTGCGACCGGAGCAGACCGGCTCCACGGCCGCCGGGTTGTTGATGTAGAAGGGGCATGTGTTGCAGTCACATCCCTTTGCGGCAACAAGCGTCGGTCCCGACGGAAGGATGGGGAGCAGCGGCTGGCCGAGGGGCAGTTGACTCATGTCCTACATGGTCGACCGGTGGACGGGGTGGCCCTCCCCGGGCGGCGGGACTGTCACACGCCCGGGCGACCATGGGCTTGCACGCGGAATGGATCCGACGACGGTAAGACGGTAAGCACCAACGTCAGTGACGTTGTCAACCAAGAAGGGAGGTGCCCGGTGGACGTCTATGTGCTCATCACGCAGCCCGACCAGACCGAAGTGCCGGACCTCGACATCATCGTCTACCCGGACTTCCGCAAGGACGACGACGGTGCGGCATGGCTGCCGACGGTGGAGGTCAAGTTCTCCTCCGACACCAACGACCACACCGAGGCCTTCACCCAGGCCATGGCCGCGGTCGCTCCGATCGGCGGCGTCGTGGAGAAGGTCACCGTCGATCGGGGCGAGATCGTCCGCCATGTCGATGGGGTGCCGCACGAGGTGCCCTACACCATCGTTGGCGTGTCTGAGATCGCCCGGACCCGTGGTGTGTCGAGGCAGCACATCAGCCGTCAGTCCAACGAGCAGGGGTTCCCCCCGGTGCTGGCGAACCTGTCAGCCGGTCCGGTGTGGCAGGCCGGCGAGGTGCTCAGGCACCTTCGTGACGCCGCCCGCCACAAGCGCGGACGCAGCAACACCCGCGCCCGCTACTGAACTCAAGCGGTCGCGGGGACCGACGCGGCGATCTCCGAAGCGCGAACGACCCGGATCTGCCATCCGCGGGACAGATCGCGGACGCACAGGCAGGTCGGGTCCTCCGGATCGGGGGCTCGGCCGCGATCGTCCACGACCGCTGCGATCCGCGTTCCGACGACCGCCCGGACGCGCGCCCACATGAAGGTGCGCGCTGCGGCGTCGTCCTTGGCAATGTGGACCGAGGGTGCCAGCACCCCCGGTGCGTCGTCCATGACATGGGAGCGACGCTCCTGCGTCTCGATGATGGCGTACATGGTGAGGGGTGGGCTCCGGTTGGTCGCGGCGCGGTCCGCACCAGTGTTGCGCAGTGGTGTGACAGCATGGCGGGTCCGCCACCAGGGGACGCGGGTCAGGCAGGAGCGACGGTGACCTCGACGGTCCCTTGGTCGGGGCCGGCGATCGTTGAGAACGCCGCGGCGGACAGGTCGATGCAGCGGCCAGTGGACCGATCAGGTCCGCGGTCGTTGACCACGACCTCAACGGAAGCACCGGTCGTGGTGTTGGTCACCGCCCACACGCTCCCCAGTGGGACGGTGTACATCGCTGCGGTGAACGCGTCGGGGTCGAAGGGGTCGCCCGACGCCGTCGGGGCACCCGCGAGGTCCTCACCCATCCATGACGCGAGGCACGACTCGCCGTCCAGCGCCAACGCGGTCGGGGTGGGTTCCTCGACCTGCGCAGCTGCGACCCCGGGAACCGAGGGGGTCGCAACGGCACCGCTGCCGAGGAGGCGCTGCACAGCGGCGCGTGCTTGCGGCATGAACTGGTCGGACCTCCGCTCACCGGTGTAAGGGTTGTAGAAGGCGTACCAGGGGAACCAGGTGTAGTCGCGCTGAGCAAAGATCGAGTAGGCGTAGTTGGCGTTGACGGCCGGGTCGAAGATGTCGGGAACGGGAGGGGAGTGGACGCTGTTGATCTGCCACAGGCCGTAGTCGCGGGACCCATCGGTGTTGTTCCCCACGGCGTTGGGGTCGTTGCGGGACTCGGCGTAGGCGACTGCGACAGCCCGGACGAGGTCTTCGCCGACGAACCCGGCGTTGAGCGCGACCCGTGCGACGTCGTCCATCGTGACGGCGTCGGCACCCAGCTGGACGACACCCGCCAGTCCCGGCGCCTGCGCAACAGCAGCGGGTTGGGGCGCAGGGATGGAGACGACCTCGCCGGTGTCGACACCGGACACCTGCGCGACGGACACATCCGCCGGCAGAGCGGCCGGACCATCGGGCGCACCGGTATCAGCCGGAGGGGAACCCTCACCGGCATCAGGTGTGACAGCAGTCAGAACCTGCGTGGCGACAGGTGGTCCCTGACGTGGCGTCACGCGGGGCCGCAGGGCCGCGGGGCGCGGAGGGATGCCGTTGGCAGCAATTCCCGCGACCGACCTGTCGATGTCGACGGGGGCGGGGGCCGGGACGGCGGCGGCCGGGGCCGCGCCGAGCAGGAGAAGTGCGGCCAGTGCTGCCGCAGTCAGACGGGCAATCACCCGAACAGTTCCGTGATCCAGTCGAACGTCTCCTCTGCCTGGCCAGCGATACCGGACACGGACTCGAGCACGGCCATGGCCGCGTCGATGTTGTTGGCCGGCAGGTCGGTCGCGGGCACCCCGGTGCAGGCGCAGACGATCCGGTGGATCTCCTTGAGTTCAGCCTTGTCCATGGTCGCCAAGGCCATGCCGGCACGGGTGGCGTTGCCCTCCTCCCTCACCTTGGCAACTCCCTCAATGGCCGACCCGAGGGTCTTGGGCGGCGACAGAACCTTCTCCGTGAGTGCCACCAGCATCTCCACGCGGTCCTCGGTGTCGAGGTCGACGTCCAGCACGGTCGTGAGCACCGCCTGCTTGGCGGGGTCCATCACCGACAACCGGGCGCAGGTGGTGGCCGCCTCGACGGCGGTCTTGGTCATCCCCCCGCGGCGACGCGATGTGCTGGTGCGCTTCCGGGGCTTCTTCCGCTTGGCGGCTGACGCGGCCGGGCTGGGCGCGTGCCCGTTGGCCACGACTCCGGCGTCGATGCCCAAGTGGGCGGCGACAGCATCTTGGTGATGTGGTGGCACCGTGTCGGCCTCGATCCACCGGCCAACCTCGTCGTCGTCCACGCCGACCATCAGGGCGAGGGTTGAGGAATCGAGCTCGTCGTGTGCCGCGAGCGCGGTGGCGAAGGACATGGTGGAGTGCTCCTGGGTCATCGGGAGGGGGTTCATTGGTGATGGTCGGCGGCGGTCGCGCCGATGCCGCCGCCAGGGAGGCTGCCGGACCCGGACCCGGGTGCTGCTTCGGTGTGGCGACTGACCATCAGGTGGGACCGTTCCCCCAACGACACAGGTGCTGCCGTGAACCGATCCCTTCCGATGCTGGCGCTGACGGCGCTGTTGGCACTGACAGCGTCCGCGTGCACTGCCGGTAGTGCCGCGGAGACCTCGACCAACCCGTTCGCCGTCGACATCGACCCGATGAGCGCGGCCGGGGTCGGCGCGGGAACACCGGATCTCCTCACCGAGATCATCGACCGGGGCCAGCTCCGCTGCGGGGTCAACGATGCCAACCCGGGGTTCGGGCAGGAGCAGTCCGGCTCCTTCTCGGGGTTCGACATTGACTACTGCCGGGCCCTCGCCGCAGCCGTCTTCGACGACCCAGACGCGGTCGCGTTCGTCCCGTTGTCATCGGATGTCCGCTTCTCCGCCCTGCAGACCGGCGAGGTGGACGTGCTGATCCGCAACACGACATTCACCGCATCGCGCGCCGGCACTGAGGGGGCCGCCTTCGGGCCCACGACGTTCTATGACGGGCAGGGGGTCCTGGTTGCGGACGACAGTGCGTTCGAGAGCCTGAACGACATGGCCGGCGCCACCATGTGCGTGCTGTCCAACACCACGACGCTGGCCAACATGGAGACCGTCAACGCCGCTCGCGGGTTGGGCCTGGACATCCAGACCTTCGCCGATGACGACACGCTTCAGGCGTCGTTCGTTGCCGGGACGTGCGACGGGTGGACGTCGGACAAGTCAAGCCTCGCCGGACGTCGGTCGACCTACCCCGCAGGCCCCGAGCAGGTCCGCATCCTTCCCGACACCCTGTCCAAGGAGCCCCTTGGTCCGGCGATTCGGTCCGGCGACCCCCAGTGGGCAAACGCCGTTGACTGGACGGTCTACGCGATCATCCAGGCTGCAGAGTTCGGCATCACCTCCGACAACCTTGCCCAGTTCCTCTCCACCGACGACCCCGACATCGCCCGGTTCCTCGGCGTCGGTGAGTCGGCGGAGTTCGACCCAGGCCTCGGACTGCCGGTCGACTTCGCCCAACGGGTGGTCGGTGCGGTCGGCAACTACTACGAGATCTACGGCCGTCATGTTGGTCCTGACACCCCGTTGGGGTTGGAGGCGGTGGAGAACCGTCTGTGGACCGATGGTGGCCTGCTGTACGCACCGCCGTACCGCTGACGGCCGACGCAACAACGAAGCCCCACCGCAGGCTGCGGTGGGGCTTCGTCGTTGGAGGGGGCCGGGCTTAGGCCGAGTCGTTGGCCAGCATCGCGGCGAGGAGGTCGCCGATCTGGGTGTCGGGGGTGACGAACCCCTGGCCGTCCAGTGCGGGCAGGGCACCTTCGCCGGCGGCGGCCTTCTGGGCCTGCCACGCGTCGAAGTCGCGGTCGGTGGCAGCGGCGGCTGCCTGCCGGAGCATCTCGACGAGGGCGTTGATCCGGGGGTCGGAGGCGACCTGGTCGGCGGCGGCCCGCATGCGGGAGGGCAGGTCGCCGATCACTACGGCGGCCTCGGTGAGGCGCTGGGACTGCTCCTCGGGGGTGTAGCCGGACTGCCCGGCGAGGATGGTGAACACGAACCCGAGAGCGTCGTTGACGCCGGCCTCTGCGCCCATGGCGTCGTTGATGACGGCCGACAGGCCGTTGCGGGCGTCGTGCCGCGCCCTGCGGATGGAGGTGATCTGGTCGTCGGTCACTGGGACTTGCTCCTCATGTCGAAAGCCGATTCGCTACCAATCTTAGCACTACTCTCGTGTGCGTGCAAGTGCGGGCATCCTCGGAATGGCTGCTGCATGGGACGAACCACCGAGCGTTGCGGCTACAAGGGCTGCTCCCACATGATCTCCCGCCGGAAGGGCTGCGGAGATCGCCTGTGCCCCCGCAACGCCGAAGCAACCATGGTCGCGACGGCGAACGGCGGGCCGTCCGCGGCCCCCGCAATGATCAGTCGCGACCCGTTCGCCACGACTGCCCTGAGGACCCGTGTGACCGACCTGACGCTGCTCGACCCCGCCACCCCTCTCAGCCAGGTCGAGTTCGCCGTCATCGACGTGGAGACCAACGACTTCACCCCTGACGGCAACGACGAACGCCAAGGAGAGATCGTGCAGGTCGGCGTGGCCATCGCCACCACCAGCGGCATCATTGACCGGTGGGCCAGCAACATCAGGCCCCTCAGCGGAGACCCAGGCCGCACCGACATCCATGGGCTCACCGCCGACGACCTGAAGGACGCACCGACGTTCGCCGAGGTCCACCACCAGCTCCTGGCGCTCTTCGACGGCCGACCCATCGTCGGTCACGGGTTGATCCGGTTCGACGCCTGGTGGGTTCGCAGCGAACTGCGTCGGCTTGGCTACGTGACGCGGAAGGGAGTCGTGGGCATCGACACGTTGGACTTCGCGCGCGGCGCACCCGTGGCCTACCACTCAAACCGGCTCGGGCCCCTATGCGAGCACTACGGCATCAGCCTGGACGGATGGCACAGCGCCGACGTCGACGCCGAGGCCACCGCGGGGCTACTGCCCCACCTGTTCGACGCCCACTCCATACAGGTCGTCGGCGACCTCACCGGTCGCTACAAGAAGGCGAGAGGGCCGGTGTCCTGGCTGGCAGCCGACTGACGCCCGCCCCGGACCGTGTCTAGCCCCCGATCGACGGGACCGGAGGAACGGGCGTGACCGGGGTCGACGCGGGAGGGGGCGGCGGGGCGGGAACCGCTGACAAGACCGATTCAACAGGCGGTGCGGGCACCACGGGCGGCGGGGCCGGTGCCGATGGGGGAGGAGGCGGGGGCAAAAGGTCCACGACGGCCGCGACCACGTCATCAATCGCCTCGATGACAGGCGCTGCGGGCTCCGCGACAGACGGGGCCGGTTCGGGCAGCGCCTCCACCACCTCGGCCACCGGACCCGCGGAAGGTGTGGGGGTCGGCTCCGGGTCGGCCGGACCGGGGTCGGCCGGACCGGGATCGGCCGGACCGGGATCGGCCGGACCGGGATCGGCCGGACCGGGATCGGCCGGATCGGGATCGGTGGCCGGCTCCGCAGGCGCGCCGCCTGGCTGAGGACCGGCCGGCGTCGGCTCCCGGTCGCCAGCCGCCGGGCCGGAGGTCGCGGTGTCCTGCTGCTCGAGGGGGGCCGTCTCCCCCGGGCGAACATCGAGTGGGGGCGTCCCGATTGCCGGCCGCGTGGCGGCGGCCACCCCGGTTGGCGTGCCTGCCTGCGCGATCGTCACCGACGGACCAGGTTCGGGAAGGTGAGCAGCCGGAAGCGGCGTGGCATCGGGGCCCACGAGAAGGCTGGTGAACGGGACGTCGTCCACGGGGTCCCGGCTGCCGATGAGGTCGGCCAGGAGGTCCGGGCTGCCCGGCAGTGCGATGCCATCGGGGACGACGGGGAACCGGGGTTGCCCAGACGGGGCACCGGCGGTGGGCCCCACGTGCTCCGTCGCCTGCGCAACGGTCGCCCCAGAAGGGGAGGGGTCACCGGCCGGCGCAGCCAAGGCGATAGCGGTGGCCAATGCGACGCCGGCAATGGCCCGGCGCTGGGTTCGGCGGGTGGCGTCGGACAGGACGGGATGAGGCATGTTGATGTGCTCGCGGGGTTCGGTTCGGGATGTGCCGGTGACGGTCGTCCGTGCGCCGGCAGGTGTCAGTCCCGCGACGCTGCCGGTCAGGCCGTCATGCGGGCTCCGACATGGCGCAACGCGCCCGCATGCGCACTTCGGCGCGTGACCTCGCGCGACAACACCGAAGCGATCCGCTCGAGGCCCGACAAGCGGGCTTTGAGGATCGTTTCGCGCTCGTAGGCGAAGGCCTCCTGCCGACGGGCTCGCATCACCCCTTCGTCGAGTTCCGCCATCCGTTCCCGCGCGGCCATCGACTTCTCCGAGCTCGCGCGGACGGCCCTGGCCTCCGTGGCCTTCAACGCCCGTGTCCTCGCGCCGTGCTCGCCCTCGGCGGAGCCCACCGCGACATCCAGGTACTCCAGCCACGAGTTGACCTCGGCCAGTGCCGACATGAGCGCGACGTCGTCCAGGGCAGTGGGTTCCGCCGGCATCCGTGGCAGGTTGCCGACGGGACGCATGGGCGGTCCGATCCCGATTTCCTTCCAGATCGTGTCGAGGCGATCGAGGAAGGACTCCGCTTCGTGGCTTTCTGGCAGGGGCATCGCTCGGTCCGTTTGGGTAGGAGGTGCTGCTGTGGTCGTCATTCCAACCGGCTCAACGACACAAGTGCTAGCATAGCGAGCGTAAGGACGGCGGCGCCGTGGGGCCGACAACTTCGAGTCCCTCAGGGCCGGCGGCAGTCACATTCCGGCTCGGTCTGGATCCCGACCACTGCGCCGGACGGTACGAACGGGCCCTCGCCAGGCACGCCGCCGTTCGCCTCGGCAGGACGGGGCCTCGCTGACGGATTGAGGTGGCTGGTCCGACTGGTGGGGGCTCGCCCACAAGGAGCTCTTCGACCTTCACCCGAGGCCGTCGAGGAGGGGGTGTTCACTCGACTCGAAGCCGTACCCGGGGCCACCGACGTCATGGGGGAGCTGTCCGACAACTGAGTGGCCATCGCAGTCATCACCTCCCGGCCCACAGGGGGCGGGAGCCACAAGATTCTCGACGACACCAGCGCCTGGTTGGACGTCCTGCGCGATTCGACGGCCCGTCGACATGATTGTGGTCGCCAGGGCCGCGAAGGAGTCCCTCACCGCCGAGCCGGCTGCTTGAACCTGGTGATCCGCACCCACGTGTGCGGTCTGCCCGTGTAGGACCGGTCCCGTTCGACATCGAGGGCGTCCACGCTGTTGTCATTGGCATAGACGGCCCCTTGCATACCGTCGAGGATGGCCTTGGCGACGTTGTCGATGTCGGATCGGGCGGCAGCCCGGTCGCAGTAGATGCGGATCTGCACCCGTAGCAGCCCGCTGAGCAACTCGGCTGACACGGCCTTGCGCGCCTGACCCGACAGCAGCTTGACCTCCGCCTCGAACTCCTTGGTTCCTTTCGGGGTGTAGGCAACCGTCTTGCGGCTGGTGACCCCGGCGGCGTTTGTCTCGTCGGTGGTGTGGACCCGTGGCCGCTCCTTCGGAACCGGCACCCCATCGATGCGGAACTTCACCTCGCTGACCTCAGCGTCCATCTGCCGTTGAGCCGCAGGGGAGGGCTCAGCCTGCTCTGCCCGCTTGGAACGAGGGGAACCGGGCAGGGCCAGGCCGCGCCGGCGGGCCGCAGTGTGGTCGGCCGCCGCCAAGGCGGGGCCGTGCAGCGACGCGTTCGCGCCCGGTTGCGCCACCGTCGTGGAGGCAGCCCGACCCTTCTTGACCATCCGCCCGACCGAGCGTTCCGGCTTCCGTTCCTGATGGGAACGCGACGACGGGTCGATCCCCTTGGCCTCGCACGTCTGGCACATCGTGCCCGCGGCACTCCGCGACGCCTCCATGCCGCATCCTGGGCACATGTTGTAGCCCGGCGGGAGAATGTCCATGCGGCTCATGGGTCACATGGTCGGCCGTGGGTGCGACACCGACGCCCTCAGGCGACATCCATCCCGAGCTGGCGAACCCGGGGCGGCCGGCTGACCCACAGCGATTCCGTCCGGGAGGTGCGTCCCGCGACTCTGCTGTTGGCACTGCCTGCCGTCGTCTGCACGTCGACGCGATACCAACCGGCGTAGAGACGGTCGTACAACGACGACCGGTAGCCGGACACGACCACGGTTGCCGGGGTGGCATGGAGCGCGTCGGCAAGACGCTCATGGTCCTCTGCAGAGGCCATCTCGACCCGGTAGTCACCGCCACGGGAGGACCGGCTCGACCGGCTCGTCGACGGGTAGGGCGGGTCGACGTAGACGACGGTGTCGTCAGTCACCGCGTGCTTGGCGACCAGGTCCACCGCGTCTGTGTTCTCGATGATGACCCGCGACAACCGATCCGCGCACCGGGCGAAGCGGCCAAGCCGCGAAACGGCCGTGGCCGCAGGCGACTGGGTGCGGGCGGTCCCCACGGCGAAACCGGTTGCCCTGCCGGTGGCTTTCGCGAAACTCTGGTTGACCCTGCACCAGAACCGCCGCGCCAGTTCGAGGTCGTCAAGGCCTGATTCGTAGGGATCGGCACGGAGGAACTCGTCGCGTGCATAGGGGGTCAGGGCGCAGGCTGCTTCAAGGGCATCGGGCCGCTCGCGCAGCACCCGGAAGAACGTGACGATGGCGCCGTCGAGGTCGTTGACGATCTCGACCGTCGCGGGGGGCTTGCTGAACAGCACCGCCCCCGACCCGAAGAACGGTTCCAGGTAGACCCGATGGGGCGGCAGGGTCGCGACGATGGTGTCGGCCATTCGCCCCTTGGCGCCGTAGTAGGGGAAGGGGGCGGTCGACGCGGTCACGCCGAGAGGTCCAGCGCGAGGGGTTCGGGGTCGGCTACGGGTTCGAACACCATCGCTTCCTGCGCCAACCGGCCGATGGCCGTCTCGACGTAGTCGGCGTCCATCTCGAAACCGATGGCGCGGCGGCCGAGGTCCTTGGCCGCCCGCAAGGTCGAACCGGATCCGGCGAACGGGTCGACGATGACGCCGGGCGGGCACTTGGCAATGAGGTCGTGCATCAACGACACGGGCTTCTGGTGGGGGTGCACCCGCCCGTGGGAGGCCTTGGCCTGCACTGGCGCGTAGCAGAGCACATCGGTGTCGCGCCTGCCGGAGAAGCCCCGGCCGAGCACATAGATCTCCTGGTGGGCTGGCTTCCACGGCAACGTCAGGTCGCCCATCCCGAGCGCCCCCTTGGTGTCCCAGACCAACAGCATCCGGGTGTTGGCCGGTCGGGGGATCCGCCACGTGCCGAACACCAGGGCGGGACGGTCCCCCCACAGGGCGATGGCGTTGTCGCGGGTCAGCGTGTCCTTGTCGCCGGCGATGGACCGGGGGAGGCGGCCCTCGTGGCCGGAGTTGTAGTCGATGCCGTAGGGCGGATCTGTCACCATGGCCCCGAGAATCGCCTCGTCTGCCCACAACTCGGGGTGCTTGAGGCAGTCACCGTGGTACAGCGTCACGGTGCCGTCGTCATAGGCGGGCTTGAGGGATGACATCCCGCTGAAGGGTGCCGGGGGTTGCGGACAGGACGGCATGGTGGTCATGCCTACGTCATTCCGAGCGCCGGGTGGACTCCGGTCCGAGGCTGCTGTTGGCGAAGGCCCGGACGACCCGTTCGGTCACGTGGGCGTCCGTCGAGCAGGCCGCATACCCCCGCGTGTAGCCGTCGCTGTACGCCGCAGCGGTTTCGTCCTCAAGGGCCGCTCGGATATGGGAGATCACCGCTGACAGCCGGTTCTGTACGAGGTCCGGCTCGGCGGCGATGGCGGTGAGGGACTCGGCGAGCTCGCGGGCGATCCCGTGCATCCGCCTGTCGATGTCGCGCGTCACGCGGCCTCGTCGATCCCGTCGAAGGCGTCGTCGTCATCCACCGTCTCGACGGCTGTTGGGGTGCCGATCGGGGGGACCTTGTCACGCCGGTCCTCGGCGATGGCTCGCAGGAACGGCAGCACCTCCTCGTCCAGGTGGATGCTGCGCTTGAACGGCGGCAACGACCCGAGCAACGTCCCGTTGTAGGACCGCTTGGTACCCAACCGGGTGTCGAGTACCGCAACGACCCCGGTGTCCGAGACCGTCCGGATCAGCCGGCCAACGCCCTGGGCGAGCATGCGGGCGGCCTTGGGGACGTCCACGGAGTGGAAGTCCGACCGGCGGTTCTTCGTCGCCAACTCCCGCTGGGCGTTGATCAACGGGTCGTCACGACGCGGGAACGGAATCCGATCTATGACAACCAGCGAGCAGGACGGGCCGGGAGCGGAGATCCCTTCCCAACCGGTCGCGGTCATGCACAGCACCGACTGCTCATCGGCCATGAACTCGGCAAGCAGCCGGCCGGTGGGCTTGTCGCCCTGCGCCAGCACCGTGTACGGCACCCGGTCCCGCAGCCATTCGGTGGTGTCGTTGAGGGCCTTCCACGAGGTGAACAGCAGCAACGCACGGCCCTCCGCCGCCTCGATCATCCGCAGGGTGAGGTCGTTGGCCCGGTCCCGGAAATCGGTGGCGTTGGGGCCGGGGACGAGCGCTTCCACGGCGGGCAGCACAGTGCCGTCGGCGCGCGTCAGCGGCTTGTTGCGGCCCATCGGGATGTACAGCAGTCCGTTGTTGGCGTGATCGAACGGTGAGGGAACCGATACCGAGTCCCACGTGCCTGCCGTCAGCCCGAGTTCCTCGGCGGCAGCGTTGAAGTCGCCGCCGACGGTCATCGTGGCCGAGCACATGGCGACGGTCCGGCGCGAGAACACGTAACGGTCCAGCAGGGGCCCGACGTCGACAGGGGCCATCTTCAGCACCGGCTTGCGCCTACCGTCTCCTTCAACCCACACGACGTCGTCGTTGTCCTCGTCCTCTCCCGCCCTCAGCACAGCGGCGAGGTCCTCGATCGCGCCGCCAAGGACGTTCAGGGCTCGCTTCTTCTTCTCCGCGTCCTTTGGTTGGGTGACCGCGACCACGATCCCCGACACCTTCTTGGCGACCGACCGGACGGCGAGGAGGTAGTCGTCCAAGGCGATGTTGAGGTTGCCGACGGACGGGTCGACCGGTCCGGTCTCGGTGAATGACAACAACTCGGCCAGCAGTCGGTCATCGGCGGCGACGACGCCATCGAGCTGTTCGTCCTTCACGAGGCCCTTGCAGACGCCCTTGATCGTCTTGCCGCGGCCATGACGGATCTCCACCCCGAACACGCGGCTGGCCGTTTCGGCGAGCTTGTGTGCTTCGTCGACGATTACGTCCCGGTGGGGCGGCAGGATCGGCGACCAGGGAAGGCTGTCCTTGCCGTCGGAGTCGTCCGTTTCGTCGGACCCGCCGATCGCGGCGTCGAGCAGGTACAGGTGGGAGTTGGTGACCACGATGTCGGCGTCACGGGCGGCGATGCCCGCTTTCTCGGCGAAGCACTGCTGGGCGAACTGGCAGTTCTTCGCCCCGACGCACTCCTTGGGTCCGACCGAGACCTTGGACCACATGGCGTTGGTGACGCCGTCCGGTGCGTCAGCGCGGTCCCCGGTGTCGGTGGTGTCGGTCCACGACAGCAGTTCGCCCCACACGTGCGGGTCGACGACCTCGTCGAAGAGGGTTTCCTCGGTGCCGTCGGCGATCGCTTGGACTCGGGACAAGCAGGCGTAGTTGCCTCGGCCCTTCATGAGTCGGATCTCGAGGTCGGGCCACAGGCGGGCCAGGAGTGGGCTGTCGGCGTCGAGGACCTGTTGTTGGAGGGCCTTGGTGGCGGTTACGACGACGACGGGTGCGCCGGTGGCGCGGGCCTGCTCGGCGGCGGGCACGAGGTAGGCCAAGGACTTGCCCGTTCCGGTGGGTGCCTCCACCAGCAGGTGTTGTTTCGCGGCGAGTGACCGTGCGACGGCTCCGGCCATGACGGACTGGGCGTCACGCCCTTCCCACCCGAGCCTGCCGAGCAGGTCGGCGAGGGATTGGCGGGCGCTGGTGTCGGCCTCGTCGGGGTTGCGGCGGACGATGGTTTCGCCGGCCGCATGGGTGTCGCTGTCGTCGTAGTCGTGGTGGTCGACGTCCGGCGGTTCGGGGGGTGCTGCTGCTGTTGGGCTCATCGGGTCGTGGGTGCCTCTCGGGGTCGACCGGGTCATTCCGGTGACCGGGGGTTGATTGTCCCTCGGGGGTGTGACGCCACAGCGGGACCCCTCAACACTAAGCGTATCGCTATCTATTCTAGCAATCAAGTGGAGTTGGGGCATGCTCCCGAGCCGGCATGGGCGGGGCAGCCACGACGATGGTCGAACACCGCGCGTTCCACATCGGCTGCGGTCAAACCGCCGACGGCTGCGTCCGTGGCGAGTTGGCACCACTCCATCCAGCCGTCACGGACCGCCTCCGACGGCGGCCCCGGGTAGGGGAGGGGGATCTTCGCGCAGACGTCCAGGACCCGGTGGACGAACTTGTCGAAGACGACGGGTCGCGGGCCGTCGTCGGGTACGGCCTCCCATCCGGCGGCATGAAGCCACTTGGTCCCGAAAGAGGCCTGCCCGAACCCCTGCGGGAAGGGTCGGGTGAAATGGGCGTCCCACATCGCGGCGAGGCCGGCTGGGGCGGCCTTCACCGCCCTGTCCATCCCTGCGTGACGTCCGGACGCGACCGAATCCTCGAGGAAGCCGGCCTGCCTGGCACGGTCCAACGCGTTGGTGCCCGTGCCCCAGGCCGCCACGGCGAATTGTGCTGCTGCGGTGTCACCGCACCGGGCGAGGTCGTACAGGGCCGCCCGCGGGATGTCCCTGCGGCCATCGGCACCGGCGACGGTCCGCTTTGCCAAGGACGACACCAGCCGGTCGGCTGTGGAGCGGTCGAGGCCGGACCGCAGCCTCGCTGTCCACCACGACGACGTGAACGCCACCCTTTGCGCGTCGGCGTAGCCAATGGTAATCCGCAGCCGCAGTCGGCCGACCGTCGTCTCCACCTTCGCGGGGAGTTCGCTCACATCCACGGCCGGGTCAGGCGGCCGCGCGCCCGGCGAGGCGGCGGGTGATGATCGAGACGTACTCGGGGTTGAGTTCGATGCCGAAGAACCGCCTTGCCATCGACCCGGCAACCATTGCGGTTGTGCCCGATCCGAGGAAGGGGTCAAGGACCAGGTCGCCGCGCTCGGAGGAGTGCGACAGGCAGGTGTAGACGAGCTCGGGTGGGAACGCGGCGTCGTGGGACTCCGCCAGTGGCACGGTGTTGATGTCCCAGATGGACCGGTTGCGTCGGCCGTTGGGACCGGTGATGGCGTCAACGTCGTAGAAGTACTTCTCCGACTTGGTCAGCAGGAACAGGTACTCGTGGGAGCGGGTCGGGCGGTCCCGGACGGACTCTGGTTGGCCGTTGGGCTTGTTCCACACGACCTCGGTGCGCAGGTACCAGCCGCGCTCGCGGAGCGCGAACGCCAACATCCACGGGACGCCGATCAGGTCCTTGGGCTTCATCCCCTCGGGGGTGTCGGGCCTGAAATCGATCGTGCGGGCGGCGTTGTTGCGGTCCGCCATGCGGGTCCGGCGGCCACCAGAGGTGTAGGAATCACCGATGTTGAGCCAGAGGCTGCCGTCATCGGCCAACACGCGTCGGACGCCCTCGAACAGGTCAGCCAGCCGCTCGATGTAGTCGAACACCGTTTCCTCGTGCCCGATCTGCGCGGGGTCGGCGTAGTCGCGGTGCCCCCAGTACGGCGGTGAGGTCACCACGGCCCGGACGCACCCGGCGGGCATGGCCGCCAAGACGCGTTCGGCGTCGCCGCAGACCACAGCCGACCCGCCGCCGGTGACGGTGGCGGCGTAGTCGGCTCCGTCGTCGTGGCGGAGGAGGTCGTATGGCCGACTCACCGACGGGTCGAACGGATCGGTCGCGGGTGCCTCGTCGAGATCAAACAGTGTGTCCATGAATGGTTTCTCCTAGCTCAGACGGTAAGCAGTCGGTGCGACACGGCGGCGGGCGGGTCCGAGCCAACTGGTCATTCCGCCGCCACGGGGCGATGTGGACCTGGCGTGGGGCCGTTGTCGTCGGCCCATGCGAAACTGATCTGGTGTGGTCCGGGACGGGTCGTCCAACAGTGACGACCTGAAGGTCTCCGGCCCCGGCACGGCCCCGCTTCGACAAGCCTGTCCGGATTCACGGGCGTGGCGGCCTTCCTCCAGTAGGAGCTGCCGATTGCGTGTCGCGGCACATCCGAACCCGAGGAGACCTTCATGCTCACCGTTGCCTACTTCACGTTGTCCGCCACCGAGGAGGATCTGGCCAGCCTGGCCTTCACCGGCTTGCACGACCGCCTCTTCCCGGCGTCGCGTCCCGACGCCACCGCTGACCTGGCCTGGTTGGTCAACGGAACCAACCGGGCCCCTGTGACCGCCGACCGTGCGGCAAGGATCCGCATGACCCTCTACGAGGCCATCAAGATCCTTCGCGAGCAGGCCGACGCCGACTACTGGCGCACGGGGGCCACGGCGATCACTGACTCGGCAGCCAACGCCGGACTGTTCGCCGAGTCGACGGCCGCGAATCGGCAGCGGGCCCTCCGGGCCGCCGAGGAACTCCTCGACCTGATGGGTACGTCCAGTCCCCCCACGGTCGTAGCGCAACTGGAGGACCCGCGCGCCCTTGCCGACCGGTACTACGCGGGCGAGGAACCGTGGGAAATCGCCGAGGACCTCGGCGTGGGCACCTGGGAGGTCACCGACGCAATGCGTCGCCAGGGGATCCGCAGCCGCAAGCACCTGCTGTCGGATCACGACTGGGTTACCGAGGCGGTGCACCGCGATGGAGTCGATGCCGTTGCGGATCGGATCGGGACCACCCCGCAGCGGGTCCGCGCCGCGGCCAACGGGCCGGCTGCCGGGTGAGCCTTTGGTATGACCCATCACCGTCCTCCGTCCTGTCGGGGCGGGACGGCCCGGTCCAGAACCCAGCGGACTGCGGTGACTGTCACGGCGTTCCCGAGCGCCTTGCGTCGAGGTCCGTCGGGCCCCAACGGCTTGGTCCAGTTGTCGGGGAACCCTTGAAGGCGTTCGGACTCGATCAGCGACACGAACCGGGCACGGGGTCTGGGTGGGTAGTCGACGGCGTCGACCACGAAGTCCTTGCAACCGCGGGAGTCGCGGGCCAGCAGGGTGGAGGCTTCTTCGGCGGCGACGTAGCTGCCGAACTCGGTCATGCGGTACAGCGTCCCGTGTTCGCTCGCCGGTTGGGCGCCGAGGGTTTCTTCCCATCGGCCGAGCGCGTCGAGGCGTTCGCGGTCGTCGCGGGTGAGGTCGTTGGTGCTCTTGCCTGCGGCGGCCATGGCAATGATCTCGTCGAACCGTTCGCGGCCGAGCGCGTCGACGATGCCGGCCTCGAGTGCGCCTCGTAGATGAGGTGGCATCGTCCCGTCCCGACGGGCAGACCGCATCAGAGCGCCCAACCGCCACCGTGGTGTCAGCATCAGGTGGCCGGAGGCGTCGGTCTCGATGAGGGAGGAGAAGGACCGGTGGGCGTGCTTGGTGTGCCCACCGGTGCAGGGGTCGGCAGTGGCGGACCTGGTGGGCAGGCAGGTTCCCAGTGACCGCTTGACGTGGCCGTCGCGGTCATCGGGCAGCAGCCACAACCGTGACCCTGCTGCGCCGAAGATCCCGAGTTGTTGCCCCCACGGGGGAACCCAGTTGCCCTCGGTGTCGCGTTCACCACCGTCGCCTTCGAGGAGGCCCGCGAGGGCACGGTCCTCCCGTTCGGGGCCAAGTGCGACGTGGGCGAAGACGCGGCGTCGGCGCTGTGGGACCTGCGCGCCGACGTAGCGGGAATCAAGGGTGCGCCAGGCGAGCGCCCGGTGGGGGCCCGTGGCCATGCCGGCGGACCAGTTGGTGGCGGGGTCGAACTCTTCGGTGAGTTCCTTGACGTCGACGCTGTCGGCGTCGGAGCCCAGGAGGAAGCCGGCGACGAGCTGCGGCCAGACGGCGGTGCCGTCGGGGTTGGTTGCGCTCAGTACCCCGGGGACGTTCTCCCAGATGACGTCGGACAGGCCTCGTGCGGCGAGGCCATCGATGATGCGGAGCATCTCTGTGACCAAGCCCGATTCGCCCTGCATGCCGGTCCGTAGGCCGGCCATGGAGAACGTGGTGCATGGGCTGCCGCCGGTGAGTACGTCGACGGGTTCCACGGCGGCCGGGTCGAGGTCGCGGACGTCCTCATAGATCGGCACCCCGGGGAAGCGGATGCGGAGCATGTCACGTGCGTCGGGGTCGATCTCGCACATCCAGGCGATGCGGCCACCGCGCTGCTGCCAGGCCAGTTCGAATCCGCCTATGCCGGAGAACAACCCGCCCAGCGCAGGTTGATGGGAGCGGCTCGACGGCTGGGTGGTCCGGACCTGCTTGACGCGATAGTGCGTTTCGCACTGGCCGCGCCGGAACCATGGCTCCTCGCAGCCGTCCTCTGTGCAGTTGCGGGGCCCGTACCTCTTCTTGGCCTTTGCACCCTGGGGGTAGCCGTGGCCGTACCAGCGGGAGTGGTGTCGTCGGCACCACCCCATGGCAATGGGAGCCTCTGGGCACGGCTGGGTGCCGCCGATCTCGATGACGCCGCAGATGTCGTCGCGAGTGCGGCCTTCGCCCAGTGGGTCGGGGCCGTCGGGGTGAGCAACAGGATCGGTGAGCATCTGCGGGATCCCTTCGGGAGAGTGCGTGGCGGTCATGCGGTGGCTGCTGAGGGAGGGGCGGACTGGATGACGTCAGGTGGGACTTCGGTGGCAACGAACCGTTCGGCGAACAGTTCGCGGGCCAGGCCCTCGACGGCATGCCGGGCTCCGATGGACAAGTCCGCGTCCTTGCCCAGGTGAAGGTTGGCGCGGGTCTGTGCCTCGGCCTCGGCCATCAGTTCGTCGCGTTCGTGGCCATCAAGGGCCGCCCAACCGCTGTCGATCCGTGCCCGGACCTCGGCGTGGCTGGCTTCCCTGGTCAGCTCGGCTTCCTGCACCGCCGTTGCGGCCGCCAACCGGGTCTGCGCCGATTCGGTACGGACTGGCAAGGTGTCGACTTGGTTGTTGAAGTGGGTGATGGCCAGGTTGTCCCAGTTGCCCGTTGCCGCCCCCATGTCGGCGTACAGGTCGGTGAGGGCTTCGCTGAGGGCTGCCTCACCGTGCCGGTCGAGAAGAGGCGTGAGGCATGAGGCGGACTCGAGCTTGGCGATCCTCATGGCTAGAGCCGTGAGGTCGCGTGGGCGTGCCCGGTCGGTCCCGTTGGTGGCACGGGCGGTCAATGCGGCCTTCAGCAGCCCAACGATCCGCTGGTCGGGCTGCGGTTGGGTGGCAACGGACTTCACGGCAGGCTGCTCGACGGGGCGGTTGGCCGGACCCTCCGCAGATGATGAAGGGCGTGCGCCCAGGTCGAGCGGGGCAGTCGTGCCGGGATGGACCGCCAAGGTCGGACCGTCCACGGCATGGGGATCCAGCGTGACGGTGTCCCCTGCCCGCGCCAGGATCACCACCGTCACCTCACCGATCCGCAGACGGACCGGCTGGCCAGCCGAACCCGATTGGTCCTGTGCCTCGGGCCGACCTGGACCGGGGGCTGGCGGGTCGGGTTGCGTCGGGGGTGGTGGTTGCGGCAGCGAGGTCTTCGTCCTTCCCCCGTCGAGGGGGTTCATGAGACCCGGTTGCTTGGCAGCCCGCCGTGAGGGGGGTCTGGGAGGAGGAGGTGAGTGATCCCCCGAAGGGTCTGGGGGGCATGAGGAGCCCTCACGGCTCGTTGGCAAGCCCTCATGGCTGGAGGCGTGAGGAACAGCCGTGAGGCGGCGTGAGGCGAAGTAGCGGCGACGGAGCTCATCGGGGTTGACCAGCACCGACGAGGCATCCCCTGCGGGCAGCACGGTCACGGGGACGGCCAGGACATGGTTGGCGGCCTGGCCGATGCGGCCGGGACTGAGCTGGATCAGCCATCCGGAACGACGCAGTCCCACGAGCGCCTGCTCGATGCTGGTGTTCGACGCCGACGCGCCGAACCGCTCCTCGTACAGCTCGCACAAACGCGCGACGGAGGTCCGGACGACTCCGGCAACCTTGTCCTCGCGGTAGGAATAGTCCGCAGCCTCCACGAGGAGTCCGCGGACCTTGTCCATGCGGTCGGCGCTGACACGCGTGTTGGCCCGTCCCGACGTGAGGGTGTGCTGCACCCTCACGACGCCGTGGTCGTGGCATGCCCTCTTGTAGAACTCCAGCTGGTTGACCGGCACCGACTCGGTTTCCATCCATCCCGACCGGGTCGTCACGACCGGATCCATCAACGACAGCAGGAGGTCGACAGCCACCGGGTCGCATCCACGCTGCCGCCAGCCTTCAGCCGCCGCAGACAGCGCTGCGCTGTCGGGCAGACCAGCGCCGGCTGACCGCTGCCCGGTCATCGGATCCTCCGTCCATCAAGGACGATCAGGACGGACCGGACACCGAAACGGCCCTCGGGACGGGCCGCGACCACAGGTGGTGGCGACCATCGGCACGATCGGCCACCCCATCGTCCAGCATCGTCCATCGTTGTGATGGCGTATCGTGGGTGCCGGTGACGGCGCACGAGTGGATTCCGATCGGGCAGATAGCCCAGGAGTTCGGCGTGTCGCAGTCCACGCTCCGCAACCGGACGGACCGCTACCAGCGGGCAGGCCTTGCGGAACGTCGCAGCCAGTCCGGCACCAAGGCGACTTGGCACGTCCGCCGCGACGCCGTTGAGGCGTTCGCTGCCGGCGAGCGTCCGCCCCAGGGCTCGGCTGAGACGTCGGGGACCAGCGACCTGTTGGCCGTGGTCGTCGAACTGCAGCAACAGCTCGCTGAAGCTCGGGCCAATGAGGACCGGTTGCGGTCGGACCTGATCGCGGCGTCGGACCGCATTGCTGAGGCGGACCGCAAGATCGCCGACCTGGTCCAGGTCAACCGGACTCTGCTCAACGGCTACGACCGGGCCAGCAACCCCATCGGCTGATCCGTCCGACATCGCCGGACGGTGCTGGACGATAAGGGACGTGTCAGTCCGGCCCGCCCGGATCGTCCGGGTTCGTTGGACGATGCTGGACGATGCGGTAAGGTTCTCGATGTCGGTCACCCCCTCGGGGGTGTCGGATGTCAGCCACAGACGTTCTCCAAACCGAAGTGCGCAGACGCAAGCCAGTTGCGATGCCGCCCCTCCACCCAGCAGATCTCGCCAAAGAACAGGCTGGGTAGTCGGGCGGTTCTCGCATGCCTTGAGCCAGTTGTGTCAGCCATCGAACCACACCAACTGGATTACACGACGGGATTTCCGGCGGAAACGATGCAGGCGTTCCCGTTCAGAGGCCGGCCGACAACGCCGACGCCACGATCGCCTCGACGGTCTCGCCGTTGGCGCCATCGACCATCCTGCGGGCCTCCACCGGCTTGTAGCCCAATGACTGCAACGCGCTGATCGCATCGGCGCGGACCGTCGCTGCCGACTGCTTGCCCGAAGCCTGGGTGGTGTCGTCCAGGCCCTCCGGCGGGTTGGCTCGCAACTCGAACATGATCTTGCGGGCCGATTTGACCCCGATCCCTGGGACGGCGGTCAACGCCGATACGTCATCGGCGGCGACCGCCGCAGCCAGACCCGCAGCACCCACGGTGGTCAATGCCGCCATGGCGGTCTTGGGGCCGACACCCTGCAATCCGAGCATGGCAACGAACAGGTCACGGTCGGCGGCGGTGGGGAACCCGTACAGGTCCATGGCGTCCTCGCGGACCACGGTGTGGACGTGCACGACCGCATCGCCCTCGGCCCAGTCGTAGCCCGAGTGCACCAAGTAGCCGACCCCGCCGACATCCACGATGGTTCGGTCGGGACCAGCAGGTTCGACCGTGCCGCGCAACCGAAAGATCATGGCGTGACCGCCACCGGCAGCCAGGCCTCCCGGATGGGTCCTACGACCGGTTCGTGAACCGTGCCAGAGGGGAGGTCGGCCAGTTCCCGGACGTCGGCTGCCGGGTCGGCGTACAGGCTGCGGAGTCGGGCTGGGTCCACAAGTGCTCCGCCGGTCACGTCGGGCCCGATCGGCACCGTCAGGTACAGCCAGGACCCGCCATCGATCTCGTCGACGGCCAGGGCGGCCCAGCGCCCCGTGCGGCTGGTGATGATGCCGAGCATCATCTCGCAGTCATGGACGACGAGTGGGGCAACGGATGCGTCGTCACCGAAGGGGGAGAGCGGGAAGTGGGTCACCGGTTGCCTCTGACCGGGACGCAAGGCCATGCCGCCTTGTCGTAGGTGACGGCATGGTCGCGGTTGGAGCAGCCGCACCGCGACCGCAGGTTCGGGGTCACGGCCAGCGATCGGCCGGGCAGCGGTGTGGCGGTGCGGCTCATGGCATCCAGTGTCATTCCCCTTGCCGACATCCCGGCTCAGAACGGGAACGGTTCGGGGTCGACGAGGTCGTCGAACGCATCGTCGTCATCGACGGCGTCTGTCTCGACCGGGGCCGGCTTGCCGCCGGCCGGACCGGACGTGGCGCCCTTGATGGCTGATCGGGGGATCCACGGGTTGGCGTCAACGAACTGCTCAAAGGACGTGAACGCCGACAGGTAGAGAGGGGCGTTGGACATCGACAGTGGGCTGACGCCACCGAGGATCATGAAGTTGAACTCGCCGGTGGACCGGGGTGAGGGGAACGACCGGTACAGACGGCCTGAGTCCTTGCCCTCCGACGGGAGGTACTCCTTCACCATCGACATCGACGCGCCGCCGAGCCCGTAGCCGATGATCCGGAACCCGGAGGAGAGTTGGGTCCACACACCCAGGTCGAGGTCCTTGGGTTCCTGCAAAATGTAGTTGAAGCCAACGCCCATTTTGCGCATCTCCTTGGCGTAGCGGGACAGCGACTTGGCCAGTCGTGCGACGTCGTCGTTGTCGGGCTGGCGGGGCGCGTACCTTGCGGCCTCGTCGAACAGCACCATGGTGTTGAGCAGCCGAGCCCTGCCCGTCTCCTGGTCGATCGTGGGGGTCTGAAAGCGCCGTTCGGCTTCCTTCTCCAAGCGGTGCATCAGATGGCCGAGCAGCAGGGCCTTGGTGTCGTCGCCACCGAGACGTTCGCGCATGTCGATGTCCATCGTCGGGTCCTCCGGGACCATATTGAGGATGACCATGCCGCGCGGCAGTCCGGGGTTGCGGGCGAACAGATGGGCGAACAGGTCCTTCTCCGCGACCTTGCCGCGGCCCGGACGAAACAGCCCCAGAACGGCACGCAGCGACGGCAGCAGGTCGCAGCCGGACCCGTCGCCGGTGTGCAGGTCGGTGCGGTGCAGCTCGATCTTGGCGCGGAAGTTCTCGGCGCTGGACTCCGAGGAGTAGATGAACGGCACCGCGGCCTCGAACCGGTCGAGGATCGCCTCGAGCAGCACCTTCGGATCGGCAGTTGTCCAGTCCTCCCCGTCGGCACCGACCTGGTCCAGGGCCTTCTTGACCTGCTCGATCGCGTGGCCGACGTTGTCGTTGTTCTGGGTGAACAGGTAGGGGGTGAAGAACTTGGTCTTGCCGAGCAACCGGGAGAACAGGTCCTTGTTCTTGTCGAGCTGGACGTCGCCGAGGAGGGACGCGGCCTTGACCTGGCGTCCCATGCCGGAGGCGAACCCTTGCAACGAGAAGACGAGGCCCTGCTCGTTGGTGAACTGGCCCTGCGGGTCGATCACGAGGACGCCGAGGTCGTCGTGTCGCATCTGCGCGGCCGTGAAGTAGGTCGCAAGCGCCGACTTGCCAGCTCCCGAACTGCCGAAGAACCCTGCATGGCTCGAACCAAGCGGGGTGTCGTAGTGGTCGGTGTTCATCGGCAACGGCAGGCCGGGCATCCGGTAGATGTCACCGAGGGCGTACACCGATGCGCCGCCAGCGGCGTCGGCGATGTCGGCTAGGTCGTCCTCCCCGAGGCGGTCGACGATGGTGCCGGTGCGCGGCGAGGTCGACAGGGCCGACCCTTTGGGGGTGACCTGTCCGTCGACATCGCGTTGGTAGACGGCCTGTACGTCCACGACGGCTTGGAGCACATCGGCGCCACCGGGGGACCGTTCGAGGCTGACGAGGTTGGTGACCATCCCGACGGTGGCGATCTGCTCGTGCGCGGCGTTGCGGGTCTCGACGTCCTCGACCACGCCGAGGCCCAGTTCGGTGTCGCCGGACGGGAAGTCCTTGCGGACCACGACCATCGATCCGACCAAGCCCTGTTCGTCAGCGTCACGGGTCAGCGACACGTGGACCCGGTTGGTGGACGACCGGGAGCCGATCACTCCGACGCGGCCGGGGACCATGTCCGGAGCGCGGCGGCCGGTGCTGGCGGGGGGTTGGGTGGTGGGGCTGTCGAGAAGGTCGGTCACGTGGGCGCTCCGGCAGTGGCGGTTCGGGAGGACAGGACGAAGTAGCGGACCCAGTCGTCGCCGTGTTCAGCGACCTCACGGACGATCTCGCCGTGGAGGGTGTCGCAGGCCGCCATGGCCGCCTTGGCGTGGGCGTCGGCCTTGAACTGGCAGACCGGTTCTTGGGCGTGCATGGCAACGGTGTCGTCGGCAAGGGTCCGGGCTGCATGGGCGACCTGGGCGTCGGTGGCGGTGCGCTTGTACTCGACCTTCAGCGCGGTCACGGCGTCATCAGGCATGACGTAGGTCAGACCGATCCCGGCGGTCGACCCTTCGGCGGCCGCGTCGCGCAGCGGCGCGATGGCCGTGTCGAGCGCGCCCGCGACCGCTTTGGCCCGACCGGTGAGCTCGGGGTGGGCGATCCGCAACTGCGACCATGACTTCGGGGCCGGCGACGGACGGGTCATCTCTCCCGGTTCCAGCAGCATCGCAGCCAGGACCTTGTCGCCGCCGACGAGTGCCTGCTGGAGGTCCGTTGGCAGGTTGACCGGGTCAGCGGCGACGATCTTGGCGAACGCGTCGGTGGCGTCTGACTTCGGGGAGGCGATGATCCGGGCGTCGGTGCACACCTTTGTGAGCGCCTGCGGGATGTCCCACCGGTCGATCAGGTCCACGAGTTCGGAGAGCAGCGGCCCGGCGGAGCGGAGTGCGGACGCGAGAGCGAGCACGAAGGTCTGGTGGGACCCGTCGATGAGGACGTGGTCGTGTGGCTGCTCTGCGAGGAGGCGCAGTTCGGCGCAGGCCATCGCTGCTGAAGCGACACGGGACGGGTCGGTGGTGTGCCCGACCCCGAGGTGGGTCCACGACCTCGTCTCGGCCCCCTCGGGGATGCGGCCGGTCGGCCGGCCCCCTTCAAGGGCAACGGCGGCGGTGACGATCAGGTCGCCGGCGTACAGGCCCTTGACCGCCGTACCACCGTCAACACAGACGATGTCGGTGCTACCCGGTTCGTCGGGGAGTGGGCGGATGAACCCAGAGTCGAGCAGACGTCCGCGGATCTCGTACCGGTCTGCGGACATGCGCACGAACGCACTCCGAGCCCTCGCCACATGGGCGGGGGCCGAAGCGAGGATCTGGGCGACGACGTCACCGTCGTCGGCGGCTGCTGGCTTCAACGGGGGACCTCCCGTCAGGCGGCCTCCTCCAAGGAGGTCTGGCCCGACGTCGTGGGCTGTGCTGCCGGCTTGGCCTTCAGCAGGGCGGTCAGGTGCTCCCTGAGGGTGGTCACGGCGTTGCCGGCCGGGGTGGCGAGCTTGGGGTCGGAGAGCAGGTCAAGGCCGATCATTCCGGCCTGGGCGGCGCTGAAGTCGAACTTGCCGTCGTCGTCGGCAGCAACGGCGCGGAGCGTTCCACCGTCATCGCTGAAGTAGGCACGCGCGCCATCGGGGCCGTTGACGACGACGTAGCTGGTGGGGATGTCGGGGGTGGCGCTCATCTGGTCTCCTGAAAGCAAGGCAAACAACTGCTAGCAACCGTAGCCACTGGGTGTGACACCCAGTTGTCAGCCGGATTCCCCGGGGCCGACGTCAAGCGGGGCTTCGTCTGGGTCAACGGCTTCGCAGGGCCCCAGTTCCCCACCACCGTCGGCAACGAGGTTGCCGTCGATGTCAAACACCAGAACGGGGACATCGGCTGCGATCTGGTCGGCAGAGACGGCCCGTTGACACAACTGCACTGCTTCGGCGGGCGGCGCGTCGGCCGCGAGGGCGGTGAGGAACGACACCCCGACGAAGGCGTCGGCGAGAAGGGGGACGCCCTCACCGAGCCATTCGGCGACCACGTCGGGGCCGAACCGTTCCAGTTGCGGGTTCGCAGGAAGTGGCGCGGACGCGACCGTCGGCTCGGTGGCCGGAACCGTCGGGTCGGTGGTGGCAGAGTCCCGGTCGCCGATCAGCAGCAAGACCCCGGCCACGACGGCAAGCAGGATCATCGTTGAACCGGCGATGACCAAGGGCCGTCTGTTCGGGGGATGTTCTGGCATCGCCTTGATGGTCGCAGACCATGAGGACTACGACGCCTGACGTTGTTGGGTGAACCGCGAACGCGACACATGAAGGGACCGCGCGATATGGCAGCCAGGACCGTGGTGTGCGGCAAGACCCTCATCGATGGCCGCACCTGCCGTCGCAAGCACCAGCCGGGCAGGCCGTGCGGTGCCAAGCATCGAGTCGTCATCGGTGAAGGCCGCGTCGCCCCGCAGATCGCGTCCTTCGGAGGAGACGCCAGAAGGGTGAGGGCCTTCCATCGCCTCGTGGCGCTGACCGACCCGATCACGGGACGTGTGGCACGGCCGATCAAGATCTACCCCTCGGGTCCCTTCCGTCGACTCTATGACGGGATCCGGGAACGGGTCGAACGGTGACCCGGGGTCGCCGTCGGCGGGCGAGGGGGCGCCTTGCGGCTTCCGAGATCGGCATCGTTGCCTTCTCCGGCTACGCGGCCTGGACCAACCCTGATTGGCGTCCTTGGATCGTCGTCGTGGCCGCCGGGTGCATGGTGGCAGCGTTGCTGTGGGCCGCCGGACGCCATCGCTGCGGGAGGTGGGCACGAACGGGGCAGGGTCTGTATCGACTGACCCCGACCGAGTTCGAGGAGGCGGTAGCTGACATCCTCCGTTGCAACGGATGGAAGGACGTCAAGGTCCAAGGGGGTGCAGGAGACCGTGGTGCTGACGTGATCGGAACAGACCCGGACGGCCGACGGGTGGTCGTCCAGGCGAAGCGGTACGCCGCCTCCAACAAGGTCGGCAGCCAGGACGTCCAAGTGCTGATCGGCAGCCAGCGGATCCATGGAGCCGAAAGGGCCATGATCGTCACGACCTCGGGGTACACCGCCGCAGCCGTGGAGCTCGCTGACGAGTTCGGTGACGTCGACCTGATCGACGGGCGGGCATTGGGGCGAATGGCCGCCTGACCGTGGTCTGTGTCTCGTCCTTCAGGCCGGGTAGGGGGGTCGGTTCAGGACGTGGCGTACAGCATCGGGGCGCGGCCGGGTCCGTCGTGATCGGGATCCTGTCCCTTCTCCACGACGCTGCCGTCGTCCAACATCTCGCCGATCGTCTGTCGGACCGTGTGCGGTGACGCGCCGGTGAGGTCGATCAGGGCGGCTGCGGTGAACGGGTCAGGTGGCACCGAACCCTTGATCTGGGCCCTGGTGACTCGGGTGCGCGTCCCTGTTGGTTTCGCCGGGGCCTTTCGGGACGTGGGTCGCGCTGCTTCGGTGTTCCTCGGGACGCGCATGCCGGCTCGCCGCAACACCGTCGCTGG
The DNA here is from genome assembly GCF_003344865.1 of Euzebya pacifica. Lineage (GTDB taxonomy): Bacteria > Actinomycetota > Nitriliruptoria > Euzebyales > Euzebyaceae > Euzebya > Euzebya pacifica. The sequence goes on along the minus strand of NZ_CP031166.1, from coordinate 441,240 downwards.
GACACCTTCTGCGACGAATGCCGCCGCTCCGATGCTGTGCTCCTGGGCCCACGTGGCGACAACCTCGACAAAGGCCTCCTCCGCTGCCGCCACATCCGGTTCATTGGCGTCAAGGAGTGCCTGTCGCGCGACGAGACGTTCGATCGGATCGGTGAGTTCCGACAGTTCATCGGTGAGCCGCTCGATGGCATCGTTGTCGATCAGGGATGCCGGGTCGCCTACAGCCATGAGGTAGCGGCGAACGGCTCGTTCGGGTTCGTTGTTCATGTGTGATGAGTCCTCCTGCGGGCGAGCAACCGTGAACCCTAATCCAGCCGTGCCGAAGGGAGCCGGTAGGGCGGTCAGCGGCGGAAACGGGAAGCGCTGACGGCTGCGACGATGGCCACGACGGCGGCGGCGGCGACCTTCATCGTCGCGGGCGGGCGAGTGGTCGGACGTTGGTGCTGGACGGCTGGCAGGTGGCGAAGCGGCGGGGCGGGGTCGATCAGTTCCACTGAGGGCCGCAAGGGTTCGCCAGTGGCGACAGCACGCTCCGGACCGGCTGGGGTGGGCGAGGGAACCGCTGCCAGAGGCTGGTCGGTCGGGGCAGCGGGTGCCGGGCCGCCGCCAAGGGAGGGGCTGGCACGGGTAGCCGTCGGCGGGGCCCAGTCGAGCCGGGCTTGGGCGGGAGCCTGGCGGGGTGCGGGCGGGGGGCCGCTGAACGGGACCGACCTGCGGCGCACAGTCCTGAACCGAACGAATGCCATCCCCGCACATATGAGGCCGCCAGTTGCAACGACTACGGGTACCGCGTCCCCACTGACAGCAGCGACAAGGCTGGCGACAACCGCGACCAGAGCACACGTGGCGGCCGTCATCGCCGAGGCCTGCTCACCCATGAGTTCCTCCGCCGCACACGACCCGCAGCTCGTCCCACCAGGCGGCCTCGTACACCTCAGGCTGATGGCCTGTGCCCGCCAGCAGCGAACCGATCTCAGCGGCCACGGCAGACGACGATTTCCCAACGACCGCTTGGCGGGAACACAGCATTCGGCGGACCAGCTCGCCGGTGACCCGATGGACAGCACCCTCGCTCAACACGGAAGGGTCAAGGCCCACGTCTGCAAGTAGAGGGGCGGCAACCGACGGGGGTCCGCCAAGGTCGCCCGGTCGTCGCATCACCGCGATCCGGACGACGTCGGAGAAGTCGAACCCGCAAGGGTAACCGGGGCCGCCCGGTGCCTCGGCGACGCGACCGTCGGACTACGGGACATCTCCTAGCCCGCTCCGCCGACAACCAAGCTCAAGCCGTCGCCGGAAGGGGAAGGACCAGGTCCGGTTATCGCCGTCACCGCCGACAACGCCTCCGCGGCAACATCATCCAACTCCAACGCCATCGAGAGTTGCCCCGACGCCGTGACCGGGCCGTCCACGTCATCGTTGATGACCACCACCTCCCCGCCCGCGACCACGAACCTGGTCGGCTGCTCCCAGTCGACGGTCCCGAAGGCCGCCTGCACGGAACCCAGTGCCACACCCGCAGTCCGCAGTCGCGCCGCTGCGCGGCACCGGACCACATCGCCGAACGTCCAGCGGCGCGGCCGACCTGGGAACCACGCAGAACGAGGAGCCAGCCCGTTGCCTGCCCAGCGACGGATCGTTGAGACCGACACGCCCGCAACCGTTGCGGCCACGGGTCCCGTGAGCGCAGCGGACCACACCGCGAACAGCCTCTCGCGAGGACCGAACCCGTTGAACACCGGATCGCCGATCAGTTCGCCGACGTCGGCAGCGGACACGACGGGACGACCCATGCCATCTGGGCTGATCACCGGCACCGAAGGCATCCCGATCACGCCGGTAGCGCACCCGTCAGACCGCGCGCGCCACGCAGCGGCCACGGCGGCCAAGTCGATCTGGTCATACCGGGAACCCATGCCAAGAGGCAGTCTGGCAGACACCCAACTGCTAGATGATCAACCACTACGGCTGCTGTTGGACAGACACGATATGGGACTCGCCCCGGGGATCGGTCGTCGTCATGCCGGTCGACCGTCCAAGTCATGAGCGAACTCGTCAGGCGTCGCGACGCGGGATCCCCGGCCCGGCCCGGTGGATCGCATCGTGCGGCGCTGACCGACGACCGCTGCTCGGTTGCGCTCACCTACTCAGCAGCATCCCCCAAGCTGGCAGACCTCGAGGGCCTGATGGCCCTCATCGGCCAGGCACCGGTGCTCGATGGACTGGGGAGCATCCGCGGGTCGGTCGGGACCGAACCGCGCGTGCGACGCAACAAGGCCACCGGCGACTGCCGTGAGGAGGGAGTGTGCCTGGTCGTCGGTGAGTCCGGCGTCGCACGGTTCGTCGTGTCACGACCGGTGCAAGTTCGCGAGGCAGGCGGGAGGACCGTGGCGAAGGCCACCGGTCCATGGGTCGCCGCGCAGGACGGTTTGTGGGCGGTGCGCAACCCCAAGCAGACCGCGATCGCATCGGCGCCGGCCGCCACGCAGGCGGGAGGTTCGTCCGCCGGCGCGGATGCAGCTGCGAACCTCGACCCGGCGGAGGAGTTCCTAGCCCTGCCCGAACAAGCCCGGACCCTCATCGAGGGAAGGGTTCCGTTCGGCACCGCAGACACCGCAATCAACCGTGCGATCCACTACAGCGACGGGACCGAGCACCTCACCACACTGCGCATCGGGGTTGGAAGGGTGGTGCTCGCCGTGGCGGTCCGTCCCCACGACGGCCTGAGCGGCGCCGGTCCTTTCACGGTCAACCTCTTCACCGGTGACCTCACCACGGTCGGCCAGCTCGATTCGGGACGCTCGACGGGTGGTCGTGTCGGCCGACCCAATGAACGGCCGGCGGTCGGGGGTTGAGTCTTCGGAATGTCCTTGTGTGACAACGATTCGGTCAGGCACCCCTGCGCACCGCCGATACGCACGAAGGTGCAGCACTTGGTTGCCGCCGGCCGACCACACCCTCCGGAGCCATGCCCTTCCTGATCCTTCCCCTGACCTTGGCGCTCATCGGCATCGAGTGGCTCGTGCACAGCCCGACCGCGCGCCGATGGTCGCCGGGCGCGATCGTGGCGGCCCTGCTCGCTGCCACAGCAGGGCCGGCAGGAGCCGCGATCGCCGTTGCCGTGCCGATAGCGTTCGCCCGCCACCACCGACCAGGCGTCGCGCTACCGCACATCGCGACCAGTGCCACAGCTGCAATGGTGGCAACCGGCATCCTCGCGCTCGGCCCCAACGACCAGGCCGTCCTGGCCGGTGTGGCCGCTGCCGCCGCCGTCGCCATCCTGTCGGGCTCCGTGCGGGTCCGCGGCACCTGCGATGCCGCCGTCGTGCTGGCAGGACCGTTCGTTGGGTACGTCTCCGCAGCCTCGATTGGCACGGCCTCCGGCATCGGGGAAGTTGCGGCCATGGCCATCGTGGGCGCGGTCGTCGCCGCGGTCGCTGAGACCGAGCGGCGCCGAACGGCCAACAGTCGCCACCCCGGCAGCGGTCTGGTGCTCCAAACCACCGCCGTCCGCAAGGCGGCCTCGACCATCACGGCTGCCGCCACGGTCCATCTGGGACGGATGGTTGAGGTGACCGCGATCCTCTCCCAAGAACTGGTCGCCGACCTGCTCTCTGAGATCGGGACCCGCACCGGCCCCCAGGGCGCACTGCACGGCACAGAGGAAACCCTTGTGCTGCTCCCCGACAACGGTGAGGGCCACCTCGACGTGCAGCGGCGAGCAATGAAGGTGGCGGAAGCACTCCGGGTGCCCTTCCGACTTGGGGACCTCTCAGTAGCACTGGTGCCGGCGGTCGGCATCGTCTTCGGGGAAGCCGAACCCTCACAGATGATCCGCCGATCCAATGAGGCTGCCGCACGGGCGAGGACCACCCCGGGCCTGATGTGGGTCGACCGGGGCGAGCGCAACGGCCAAGCCGTTGACGACCTGCGGTTGATTGCGAACCTGACCGACGCCCTCGACCGTGGCGGAATCGACGTTGCCTACCAACCGATCGTCGAGAGGCACGGCAGGACCGTGGCGGTGGAAGCCCTTGCGCGGTGGGAGCACCCGACCCGCGGTGCCATACCTCCGGACCAGTTCATCGAACTCGCCCGGCGGTCCGGCAACATTCTCAGGCTCACTCGACAGGTGTTCGACACGACTCTCTCCGACCTTGACCGTTGGCACGCCCAGGGACACGACATCTGGGCTCAGGTCAACATCGACGCGTCCCTGCTGCGCGACCCAGGGTTCTTCAACTTCGTCGCTGAACGAATCGAGCGGGCAGCAGTGCCACCCTCCGCCCTCGTGCTCGAGGTCACCGAAGCCGAAGCACTCGCCCTGGATTCCGAACGAGTCCTCTTCGAGCTCCGGGAACTCGGGCTGCGGATCTCCATGGACGACTTCGGTGCCGGCTACTCCTCGCTGACGCGGATCCGCAAGATGCCCATCGACCAGTTGAAGGTCGACAAGGCATTCGTCGGCGACATCGCACACGACGAGCAATCCCGGATCATCCTGATCGCCACACTTCGCATCGCCGGCGCGCTCGGTATCCAGTCGGTGTGCGAAGGGGTGGAGACCGCCGCCCAGGCCGATCTTCTCCGCGACTTCGGGGTCCACCTCCAACAGGGATACCTGCACGGACGCCCTGTCCCGGCCCACGCCATCACCCGACTCCTCACCGACGGCCAGACGGCAGTGCCCGCAGAGTCGGCACCCACGCCCACCATGGTGCTCTGATGCACACACCCACGCTGTTCGACAACCCCCAGTCGGCGTCGTCCGCGACGCCCCCACCGGCACCGACGCCACGCCCGGATGCGACACCCGCGCCACCGCCCGTCCCAGCGTTTGCAGACGAGGGAGACACGGTGCTTGCAGTCGATGGCAACAGCCTCACCCACAGGGCCTGGTGGGGGTACGCCGAACGGCGGAACACCGACCCAGTCACAGCCGGCCTCTACGGACTCCTGGCCCTCATGGCAGGAGTGGCCGACATCGTGCGGGCCGACCGAGTCGTCATCGGGTTCGACTGCCGGCAGCGATCCGTCCGCAAGGAAGCGTTCGCCCCCTACAAGGCCGGCAGATCAGAGAAGCCAGAAGGACTCGACCGTCTACTGGACGCCGCGCCGGAGTTCCTCGCCGCCAACGACGGCTTGGCCGGCCACGTGGTGGTCCACCCCGGATGGGAGGCCGATGACGTTTGCGGTTCGACCGCGAAGGCGGCGGCGAACGCCGGCATGAACTGCGTCATTGCGACCTCCGACAAGGACGCCTTCGGTCTGGTCACACCCACCACACGGGTGCTCCGGATGAAGTCGGGCCTGCACGCAGCCGAGCTGCTGGATGCCGAGGGGATCAAGCGGACAACCGGGGTGGCACCCGACCAGTACACCGACTACGCAGCGCTCAGGGGCGACAAGAGCGACAATCTCAACGGCGTCCCCGGCATCGGCAAGAAGACCGCCGTCACTCTGCTCGCCGCCTTCCCCTCCATCGAGCAGGCGGTGGCCGACCCGATCCGCTGCCGGTCGGTCATCGGCCGCAAACGCGCCGATGACCTGATAGACGACTGGGAGTCCTCCGACTCCCTGACCCGTCGCAACCAACGGCTGATGACCATCAGGGACGACATCCCGATCGACCTCGACGCGGCGCGCCCGACCGCAGACCCCTACACCGTGGAACAATCGCTCCGCGACGCCGGGTTGGGCAAGCTCGTCAGTCGCCTGCTGCTGGTGTTCGCACAACCACAGCCGACTCTGCTCGATCAGGCCCCGCCGCTCACCGACGCAGACGCCCCTTGGGCCTAACCGTCCACCTGCGGAGGGGGGTCAACGAAGACGATCTCCCGTCGCGGCATCAGGATCAGCCAGACGGCAACCCCGCCGAACAGCAGCGCCGCCCACGGCGCCCCGGTCGACACCCACTCCTCGGGGAGTGCGGACCTGGCTACCTCCACGGACCCGACCCACACCAAGTAGCAGCCAAACACCCGGACCACGGCTGACACGGGAAGGAGCTTTCGGGTACGAGGCTTGTGGTGCACCAGCAGGAGCGCTCCAACCGCCGAGACCAGGACCCACCCCACCATCGGGTTGGCGGCCAGCGTCGACCGGACCTCCTGAACGACCTCGGTGATCTCCATGCCGATGACGGTCGACGGCCCGGCTCCGTCCGGAGCGACCCGCGCCGAGCCTCGCCCCGGGTCGAGGCGGGAATGACCACGTCATGGCAACGAGACCGTGCAACCAACCCCTCAAGGACGGCAGTCGATGCTCCAAGCGCATCGGCATCAAGGGCCGCTGCGGTGCCGAGCACGCACCGGCCGCAGTTGCCGTTGCCACCCGCCCCGCGGCGAACGCCACGGTCATGCCCGATCCGTTCGCCACCGGATCACAACCGGCGATGCGCCCCAGCGACATCGAGGACTTCCGCCAGGCCCAAGCCGCGTCCGACGAAGTCATCGCCGCCAAGTCTCACCTGTTCGGCCGGGACCACGTCCGAGACCGCATCCGCATCGAGTGGATCGTCAACGACATCACTCCGGAACCGGACGGCTGGATCACCATCCACGGGTCCCACAACAGCCGCGGGGTGGCCTGGGGACGCTGGCCCGACACCGCCGAGACCGTCCACCCCGACACCGGCAGCTACCGGGACCCCGACGGCTTCAACCGGGCAGGATGGAAGACCGTCGGTGGGTGGCCCGGCGGTGACGCCAACGACCGGCACGACTCACCTACTCGCCGTGGACGTGATGTCCACCGCGATACCGGCACCATCTACGGGCCCGACGGTTTTGACCGGCGCGGCATTGACGCCGAGGGCTACCGGCGCGACGGCTTCCACACTCGCACCGGGTTCACCCGCGACGGCCACCACCGCAACGGCACCACACGGGACGACAAGGGCTACGACGTCCACGGTCGCGATGCGCAGGGCATCGACCGGTACGGACGGGATCCCGATGGCCACGACCGGCATGGCTGGCACTCCTCTGGAACGCATCGTGACACCGGCACCCGGTTCGGTCCGGATGGATTCGACCGCAGTGGACGCGACACCGACGGCTATGACCGGCAGGGGTTCGACCGGCTCGGCTGGGACCGGGACGGCAACCACCGGGCAAGCGGCGAACCGTACGAACCGGCCAACCGTGACGGGGACCGTTGGGGACGGCCGACCACCGCTGACCACGACGGGAGGGTGTGGGGCTATGTCCCCGGCATCGGCGGGCCGACACGCAACGGCGGAACACTCCCGATCGCCGAGTGGGCCACCGACTGGGCGCACCCGCACGCCTTCAACGACAGCGAAGGCGACCTGACGATCACCGTCACGTGCGCCGGGGACGACGGCCCCGAGCGGACCGTCTGGGACATCGAGGCCTCCTGGGAGAACGGTTCGGGCGAGTCGGCCAGATGGAGCGGCTCGATCGTCCGGCCGGCGTCTGACCCCGGTGACGTGGTGCACGCCGCCCGTCGCGACGCCCTCCGGGGAATCGAGAGCGCCGACGTGGACTACGAGGACCCTCGGTACTGACCAAAGACCCAAGATCGGCCCCGCACTGCCCTCACCGGTGCGGGGCCGATTCAACGGTCGGGATCAGCCGAGCAGACGCCGCAACGCCTTGGCTGTGCGCAACGGGTTGGCCTCCGGCACCTCGGTGCCCAGACGCTGACCTGTGGACCCCTCCACGTCGGGGGTGGGAACCATCCGTCCACCTCTGAGCGTCACGACCGGACTGGCCCCGGGAGACCAGTTGAACCAGTCATCACCCGTCACGCCGAAGCACACCACGTCACCGTCAACGTCCACATCCACCCCGAGGGACCGGAGGACCAGGCCCACAGCCGGCGGGGTCGACTGGCCGGCAACGGCGCTGCGTACAACCGTGAGCAGCTCCGCCTCGGGGACGGGCAGACCGGCAAACGTCCACTCGTCGACGTGGTTCGCCGCGACGTTCTTCGAGACGCCGCAGATGGCCTTGATGTGCTCGATGGCGATCTTCCGCTGGGTCGGGGTCAACTCATTGGCCGTGGTGGCGTAGGCCCGGTCCTGCAGCCATCCCACCGAGGAACCGCAGGCCACCCCTGCGCTGTCGAGGTGCAGGCGAACGGGTTCCCAGCCGTCATCAGCGGGCAGGTGCGGCGACTCGGTGAATACCGCGGTGGCCGCGCCGCAGTAGACGCACGGGGCAGCGTTCCGTGTCGGCTCCGACGCCCCGACGGCCGAGGTGGGGAGGGGGACGACGATTGTCTCGTCGGATTTCCTGTCCAGGTCGATCCACACCGACATCTCCACACCGGGGAAGGGGTGGTCGAGGTCGTGCTCGCCGGCAACTCCAAGGTCGCCAGCCGCCATGAACGCCCCACGCGGATCAGCGGCGGTCACGGTGCCCGAGGCCGTGGCGACCACGGAGGTGGTGATCCGGCAGCGGCCGTCCGTGAGGGCCGTCACGTCTTCGTCGTCGGTGTCGAGGTCAAGCCAGACCGTGGACCCGTCCGCTGCGGTGATCGATGTCGTCGGCATCGCCTCGAGGGCAGCCCACGCAGTGTCCTCATCGGCCGCGACGACGGACAGGACGGCGACAGGGGGGAAGGTGACACCCCAGTCGATGGTCTCGTCCGGGCCGAGGATGCGGTCATGGTCGGAGGCGTCGAAGGTGAACAGCAGTGGGAGGCCGCCGATCTGGAAGGTCCGCGCCTGGATGGCGTCGGCCACGACCCGGCGCGCCTTGCCGAGGGCACGTGCGGCGTCGGCCGCCTCGATGGTCCCGACGACGGTCGCGGTCAGCAGTGCCCGAACGTCATCGGTGCCTTCGGCGGTGGGGAGCCTCTTCACCTGCACCGGGTCGGTGTCGACGTACAGGGCCCATCCGTCACCTTCCACCGGCCCGAAGGGGCTCGAGAGTCGCCGTTCCACCTCACGGTCGAAGTCGTCCGACGGGACGGAGCCCACCGCCTGGACGGTGGGGGCGAGCACGTACCGGTAGGCGCGCGGTGGGACGTCGAGCTCGTAGTTGCCCTCGTCGGCGAGGGTGGACCATTCGTCACCGGCTACGGTGTCGAACTCGCTGATCTCGCCCAGCACGACCCCGTTGACCTCCTGGTCGTAGGTGCCCTCGGTCCCGTCGGCATCCCACATGCGATGCATGAACAGGTCGTCGTCGTGCTTGACCTCCGCGTGGATGCGTACGGGGCGCATCCCGGTGATGTCCTCCACCAGGTCGGCGTACTCAGACGCCCATGCCCGTTCGAGGTGGGCGATCCGGTCGGCCGTGGCGTTGCGCAGGGCCGCATAGGTCTCATTGTCGGGATCTTCGGCCGATCGGTAGGTCCGTTTCCACGGGTACGGCAGGTCGGGCAGGGCCACGTCGCAGTCGCCGCAGACCGTTTCGGTGCCGGGGACGTACCACCAGTCGCAGGCCGGGCAGGCGGCCATTGACCCGTCTCCGCCTCGGGCGGGCAGTCCGATGCAGGCGTCGCAGCGGCCGTCGGGGCGGACGTCCACCCGGTCGCGGCACGACAGGCACTTGCCGGGGGCGGCCGGCCCGTACACGGCGGTGCGGTCGGCTTCGATCTCGGCGTCGGTGAGGTGCTGCTGCGGGGCGTTGGCGACTGCGGTGCCGTGGGTGTGGCTGGGGTTGTCGTCGCGGTGGGCAGCCGTGTGGAGTCGGCCGAGGGCCCGTGCGTCGGCGATGGTGCCGGTGGATGCGAGTCGCACCGGGTCCATCCGGTGGGTGTCGATGAGGTGGGGGAGGAGGTCGTCGAGGGACGTGAAGGTTGGCATCGGGGGTCTCCGTCGCGGAACGTGTTCGGCGTCCCCGGTTCCGCCGAGGCCGTCCGCGTCGGTGGTGCGATGCGTGCAGGGTCTCTCGGCGACTGCCACCTGTGCTGGTTGCTTTCCCCCGTCTGGGGGCTCGTCACCTCATCGACCGTTCGCCACCGGGGGGCGGGTTGATCTCGGTGCCCCAAAGCCCGTCGAAGGCTTTGTTGCTAACAACCTTAGCACTTCGTGTTGATGGTGTCAAGCGATCTCCTGCTTGCCACCGCCCCGCGGTTGGAGTTCGGCGGAACTGGCGTCGAGTGCGGCCCATGCGGTCGTCCTTGACTGCCTCGGCGACCAACGCCGGCAGCCCGTCGGGATCGTTCCTTTCGGTGATGGTGGTGCGGCCGTTGACGTGTGGCCCACACGGGGCAGCGCAGCACCGCAGTCGGTCAGTCGGTGAGGAGCGAGGTCTCGGCAGCGTCGTAGGGGTCGAAGGCCGGCGCGGCCGCGTCGGCCGGAGCGTGGGGCGACCCAGCGTCTTCGGGCCGTCGGTGCGAAACGAGTCGTCCGGGATCCCAGCTGCCGGTGGCGACGACCCGTCCGGGACCCAGGTCAACCACCGGGACGCGGGCCTTCGCGGCTTCCAGGGCCACGTCGCACGCGACCCGCATTGAAGCGGTGAGGGCATCAGCGAGGCCTTCGTTGGTCCGGGCCTCGTGGTCGTGCTGGCCCGTGACGTCCTTGACCGCAGCGGACACGATCTCCTTCGTCTGGCGCAGCGGCGAGATCGTTCGCCGCACGGTGAAGCCGATGGCCGTGTCGCCGCCCCACGGTGTGACTGACATCGTGCCGGTGAGGTCTCCGAGAGAGGCGGTGAACTCGTGGCGGATCGCCCCGTCGGTGATCTTGGAGCGGTGCAAGCCCAGCTCGTGGGCCGGCAGCCGGGCGTCGGACAAGGTGGTCATGGCCGCATGGATCGGGCCGGTCGGGTCGCAGCGCAGGCCCACGAGTTCTGTTCCGTGCGCGATGGTCACCGAGCGCGGGATCAGCGAGAGCAGACCCGCGACCATGAAGAAGACGATGGGACCTGCGGCTGCCCAACCGGGAGAGGACAGGACGGCAAGCGGTATCCAGAGAACCCCAGTGGCCGCCGTCGTCACTGTTGCGACGAGGACGAAGCCCATGTCGCTTTTGGGTCGTGCGGGGGTCGGCATGCCCGTTACGGTCGTCCGGCAGGGGCGAGGCGTGGCTCGTTCCAGCGCGCGCCGATGTGCCCAGGCACTCCCCGGATCCGGCAAAAACGGCAGGTCGCAATGGTGTGACGAGTCGTCACACCATTGATTCGGGAGGGTTGAGAGTTGGCCGCACCCTCCGTCTAGGCAGCATGTGCGGCGGTGTGGACGCCATTCCGCGTCGACGCACGCCCGGGTCAGCGGCGGTCCTCAGGATGGGTCGCCATCACCGTCACAGTCCCGGCAGGCCCGGTAAGGACGAGCTCGACACCGTTGAGGCCAGAGGCCCACCATCCGGGTACCCGCAAGACGACGGGACCGTCGATGACGTCGCCCTCGCCAACCTCAAAGGGGGTCCCGTAGGGATCACCGATGAGGACCAACGGTGATGAACCGGCAGGGGAGAACCCATCGAGGCGTTCGCCGAGGTCCACCGGCCCATCGGTCGTGACTCGCAGCACCACGTCACCGATCGGGGCGCGTTGGCCGTCATCGGACATCGCCACGACCTGTCCGCTGCCACGGTCCAACGCAACGGTTCCGCAACGCCCCGTCGAGCAGCCCGACACGATCAGGTCCGAAGCAGGCGTACCCGTGACCCTGACACGGGCTTCAACGCTCGTCGACTCCACGATCGCCACCGACCAGCCTGCCCCGGACGCCGACATCGACATCGCACCAGAGGCGTCGGTGAGCGACCAGAACCCGACGGGCCGGTCCGACTCGACGACCCAATCAGCGGAGCCCGCAGGTGCCTGCTGGATCACACCGATGCGGAGTTCCGGCGGTGGGGGATCGGCGGTGACGATGACGGGGACGGTCGTTGAGATCGGCCCCGCACTGATCGTGACGTCTCCACGGTGCGTGCCGGACCTGATCGGACGATAGGAACAGCTGTCCTGGTCGGCAGGGCCACAATCCCGCTCCATCCCGCCGATGTCGGGCCAGTCGATCGACACGGCAGCCCAGTGCGCCGGCGGGGACATCTCGATGGCCACCACGGCCTGTGCATCGATCTCCACATGCACCGGCTTGGCAGAGACGACCGGGTCGAACAACCACCGGTTGCCCGACGCCCACGCAAGGACCTCCGCAACGTCGCCTCGCGACACCGGTACCTCGGGTGGCGCGACGGCAGGCTCGTGGGGGCCGCCGGCGGCAACGACCGCCACCGCCGCGTCGGTGCATCCGGCGGGCAGGCCCACGTCGCCGCATGAAGTGCCGAACGCATCGACGAGGGCAACCTCGGCAGCGACGGCGTACAGGTCGGCGACAGTTGCTGCGGACTCATCTGAACACGGAGGCGGCCCCAGCGGTTCGTCCGCATCATCGCCATCTGACGTGAGGATCGGGGTTGGCTCGGGCCGCCCTGGGCAACGGGGAACGGCGATGGGCCTCGCCGCGGCCGACGATGCCCCTGCAGCCAGGTCACCCCGTGCGACGCAGCCCTGCTCCAACCCCTCACCGAGGACGAACTCGCCGCGGACGAGGATCGGGGTCCAACGGTCAGAACAGTCCCCGACGGCCGCTTCGGTCCCGTCAGGAGCAGTCAGGGTCGACACCGACACCGGTTCGTTGCCGAACACGCCGGCCAACGGGTCCGCTGGCTGCCCATCGTCGACAACCGGTTGCTCCGAGGCTCCCGACCCCGCCTGCGGTTCCTCCGAAACCTGGTCGGAGGGAATCGGCTCGCCGCCAGGGACCGGCGAGACCTCCGCTGCGGGCAGGGGACCCGCTGTCTGCTGGCGGGGAACGACCTCGATCTCACCGGCCGGGTCCGCGCACACCCGCCGAGGCTGACCGGGCGGAACCTCACACGGTGGCAACCACCCGACCTCCTCGGCGTAGGCGAGGGCCCGGAGACGGTCGGTCGGGACGGCCTCTCCCGTAGCCCACCCATCGATCGGCACGTCAGCCGACCTCGGAACGGCGACCGCCCTGAACGTGCGAGCAGGCGCAGGCCGCCCCGTCACCCGAACCCGGACGGTGTGCACCCCCACCGTGCCGACCCGCAACTCCATCGGGTTGGTCGTGCGGGCCACGCCGTCCACCACCCACGTCGTCTCCTGGGCGGCACATGGAGCCGTGCCGCAGACAGCGGTGTAGACCGCCGTGTCGCCCGACGCATCCGTCCCGCCGGCCGCCAGCAGGATGTCGCCATCGGTGCTCCACGAACCCAAGGTGGCCGTCACCAAAGGCTCCGCAGGCGTGCCGCCACCCTGAACGCCAGCACTACCACCGGTCAGGTCGACGGGATCTGCGACGGGAGCGGCGGTCTCGACCGGCGGCATGGGTTCGGCAACGACACCCGCCTCATCGGTTGCTCCGCCGGACCTGAGCGACAGGGCCGCGACGACGATGCCGACGACGGCGAGAACAAGGAGTCCGTAGCGGGAGACGACGGTGCGCACGGACTGGAAGGAGAGGCGGGTCACACCAGAAATGGTCGTCCGGTACCCGCCCGGTGCCGGTCAGTTCTCGTACGGGGTGAGACGTGCGCGGTCGTCGGGGAACGTCATCGTCCGGTCGATCGACACGGTGGTGTTGTCGCTGGTCGTGGCTGTCACGCTGACACGCAGGCCGGTGACGCCAAGGCAGTCGGTTGGGTCGGAGGTGCAATCCAACGGTGCGACGACCACGCCGGCTGCGTCGGGGCGGCTGCTGCCGACCAGGAGGAGTTCGTCGACGCCGTCGACCACGTTTCCGGGACCGGTGGCTTCGTCCGGGGCCACCAGGAACAACGCGAAGCTGCGGAGGTCGTGGGTCGGGTCGCTGGTGTCCTGGGGGCCGTCAGGTGACAGGCCGTCCAGAACAACCGACACCGACGTCGGTGAGCTCGTGCGTTCCGTCGTGAACACACAATCACCGGAATCCGGGGTGGTGGACCGGAGAAGCTGCCCGCCGGAGAAGGCGTACGTGATGAGTTCGGCGACCCCGTCACCATCGGGATCGGCGGTCCATGACACCCGGTTCGGCTGTGCTGCCCGCACTACTGAACCGATCCGGTGAGTGCGGCACGGCAGTGCCGTCGCAACGTCTCGTGTCAACTGGGTGTCCAACTGGGTGACCTGACGGGCAAGTTCGGCACGGGACAGCGTCGAGGCCGACGCAGACGTGAGCTGGACCAGGACGGCAAGGACCGCCAGCATCGCCACCGCGGCCAGCGCCGACCCGACCACCGCCTCAACAAGGGTGATGCCCCGGGGACGACGACGCCTGCGCAGGGTGGTGATCATCGGGCCGCCCTTCCGACCGGCGTGATGGTGCCACCGTTCTCGGCGTGCTCGAGCAACGTGCGCATCACCATCAGGGCATGCCGCACGATGTCCTGCTCGGTGAGGTTCAGGTAATCGGTCAAGTGGGTGAGGACGAACCGTCCGGTCTCATCGGGCATCACCTCGAGGGTCCGGGTCGTCGGCAGGCGTTCCTGGCCCTCCGGTGGGGTCGCGCCGATCGCACGTATCCCGGCCACGGGTCGGTTCAGACGCAGGTAGCCATCCGGGCCCTCTCGCAGCAGGATGCCGTACAGGTGCAGCAGTGACTCGTTGACCGCACCGACGGTGGTGAAACCGGCCGAGCCCAACCAGGCAAGGTCAGCATCGGTGCGGGCGTTGCTGTCAAACCGCACCGGCAAGGCCTGCGGGGACGGGTCGGCGAGCACGGTGGCGTCGACAATGTCGGGTTCAGTTGCTGATTTCAAGGCCGACGACCGTCCTTGCCGATCCTGCGGAGATTTCGATCTGGTAGTCATAGTCGTCCGGGGAATCGCCAGTGCCCGTCGGGCCTCCGGTGGACAGGATCCCTTCGGTGACCTCCATGCGGACCGTGGCCACCCCGATCCTGTCCCCGCAAGGTGCGTCGTCGGCAGCGCACCCACCGGTGGACACCCGCGCGAACTCGGGCACGGCGATCAGTCGTCCGGCTGTGTCGAGCACCCGTCCGATCTCGATGGCGACACCATCGATGGGGTCGCCAGCCTGGTCGATGGCCGACACGGCGAACGACCCGGCCTGACCGTCCTGGATGGTCAACCCGGCAGGCCCCGACAGGCCACGCAACACCGGGGTGACCGTGAGGTTCCTGGTGTCGGTGCCAACGGACCCATCGATCGTTTCGGCGGTCACCGTGACGGCGCCGCCGTAGACGTTGGCGGGCACGGCATCGGCGGCGACGGCGATCTGGGCGGTCCCGTCGGGGCCGGTGACCACCGATGCTCCGCTGCACGGTCCCGACGTTGGGCAGGTCGCGCCGATGCGGACGCCCGCAGGGGCACCGATGAGGGAGGCCGAGACCCGCGCACCGGCGAACGGGTCACCGAGCAGGTCAGTCGCCCGGACCGTGGCGGGGGAGGAGGAGTTCTGGGGGACGCTGACGTCCTCCACGGAGATGTCACCAAGTGACTGGGTGACCCCGATCGCCGCGACCTGGTCGACGGTGGTGCTGTTGTGCGTGACCGTCAGGTTCAGCAGGTGACCGACACCGCGGACGGGCCCGGCCGAGTTCGTCAAGGTGGCGGTGAACACACCCTCCGCGACCTCGGAGAACGCACCGGCGGTGACGGCGACCGGATCGCCGTCAAGCGTCGTCGCGCCGGTCAGAGTGATGGAGTCCGGCGACACGGGCGTGCCGTCCACATCGGTGGCGGTGAACACCACCGATGAGGCGACGCCACCCTGAATGAGGGTTCCGTCATGCTCTGCGGTCTGGATCGACCTCGAGGCGACCCGGACCGTCGGGACCGGATCGGTGATGCTGACAGTGAACGCGACAGGGGTGACCGATCCCGAACTGACCAGCAGTTCGTAGTCGCCGGTGACGGCCGCAGCAGGGACGTCGATGGGGATGAGGAACTCGCCGGACGGTCCGGTCCGGACCGTCTGGGGGACACCGATCTCCAAGGTCGCGTCGGCCCCGCCCGCCCCGAGGAAGTCCACCGACACGGTGGCGTTGGGAACCGGGTCACCGGAGGCGTCGGTGGCCTGCCCGACCACGGCAGCCTGTGACCCCTGCGCAGCCGCGAACGGCGACGCCGATCCGTAGATGAGGTTGGCGACCTCGGCGGTCACGCCGACCGTCGCCTGTGTCTGCGCCGGGTTGACCGGGTCCGGTGGCGGGGTGCCGCCGGAATGGGTGAACGTCACCGTCTCCGGGCCCGTGTCGGCGTTGGCGGGGACAGTCACGGTGAACGTGGCGTTGCCCGACGCGTCGGTGACCGCGGTCGCCGGGGCAACCGGCAGGGTCGACGCTGCCGAGATCGACGTGCCCGCAGCAGGGGCGCCGTCGCCCGTCCGTGCGGTCACCACAAGGTCGGACGACTCGCCCTGTGCGATGGCGACGTCCTCCACCTCCAGGGTCCGGACGACACCGATGACCTCCACGGTTGCGGAGGCCACGGCACTGCCGGACCGGACGGTGATGGTGTAGCCGGGGTCAGCCTTGGCCGTTTGCGCAGCAGCGATCCCGAGCACGCATCTGCCGGGCCCGTCATCACCCGTGGTGCACGTGCCAGCCCCCGAGTCGCCCGCACCGGCAGACACAAACGACAACGAGTTGTCGTCGTAGCCGACGCGCGGTTCGACCCGGCCGCGGACCCGCACACCGTCGTAGGCCTGGCCGGCCCGGTCCGTCACCGTCACGGTGACCAGGTCCTCGTCGGTGCCGTCCTGCCGGATGCTGCCGCCGGTCACCACGATGTCGGCGGGGGTCTGGTCCACCCTGATGCAGCCGTCAGGCGGGTTGTCGAGGGTCCCGGCCTCAATGGAGACGTTCACCGCTGTGCAGTTGGGGACGTCTGCTGGTTCGGGGAACTGCCGGGCCCCGCCGGCCCCGTCGTCCACGAGTGCGCGGACCGGATAGGTGCCGTGGACGGTGGATGATGTGTCGATGGTGAAGTCGTAGGCGCCGGATGGCACCCCCGACTGTGTCCCGGTGGTGCCGGTGCGTGTTCCGCCCATCGCGGCGGGCAGGACGAGGGTGACGTCGGCGCCGTCGAGCGGTTGGCCCGATGGGCCGACCACGGTGGCCCGGATGACGTTGCCGGACTGCTGGCCCCACCGGTGGTCATCGTTGATGACAGCGAGGTCGATGCCGTAGGCGACTGGGGAGCCGTGAAACCCCAAGACGTAGTCGCGGGTCAGGCCGTTGGCGGTGTCGGTGGCCCGGACGGGCATGAGGATCGCGCCGGTGTAGCCGTTGGGGGAGTGGCGGAACCGGACCGTTGTCGGGATGGCGTTGTCAACGGCGATCACCAGGGTGGTTGGGGCGACGGGTTCCCACTCCTCATTGACCTCGTCGTAGTACTCCAACCCCGAAGCGGTGCCCTGCAGGTCTCCCCCGGAGATGCGGACCTCGCCGCTGTCGCCCTCGGGGTCGAGGAACGAGATGGCCCATTCGGTGGTGTTGCCCGGCGCGAACGCGTGGTCGAACGGAAACTCCTCATGGAACGGGATCGGCGCGATGTTGGCGGACAGGCACAGGCTGTCGGCCCGGTCTGGGCAGCCGGCGTACTCAACGTACGGGCGTCGTTCTGCACCGCAGGTGTTGGACGCATGGCAGGGCGGGGTGACCCGCGGCTTGGACCAGATCGGCCCGCCGACCTCCGCAGCGGTCTCCGCAGCAGCCTGCAGGTTGGCAGCGAACTGGTTGAAGTTGGCCGTGGCCCCCCCGCTGCCAGATCCGGTCCCGCCCAACCAGAAGATCTCGTCGATCACGCAGTCGCAGAGCCGGCCGATCCCAAGTTCGTCGCGGACGTTGACCAGGCTGACCGGCTCCTGGTCGGTGCCCTTCAGGTGCCCGTCGACGTAGAAGCGGACGTTGGCCTGTGAGGTGTTGGAGTAGGTGACCATGACCTGCTGCCAGATGCCGGGCACGTAGGCGTCGCGTTCGGACTGGGTGACGACGCCGTTGATGACCAGCTCGAGGCGTCGGTCGACCGGGTCGGTCCGCAACGCCCACCCGTCGCTCTGGGGGTTGCCGTAGACCATCAGTTCCTGCGGGTCGACATCGCGGTGTTCGTCGCTCTCGTCACGGATGAGGACCGACAGGCCGAACCAGCTGACAAACCCGCCGCTGCGGAGCGCGAACCGGTCATGTTCCGTGCCGGTCACGTCGTTGCGCAGGTCGATCAGCAACGCCGGGGCAACCTCATCGGACAACGATGCGGCTGTGGAGTCGTCCGCCATCGACCCCGGAAATCCGAGTGCGACACCACCGATCGTGGACACGGTGCCGGGGTGTCGTCCGTCAGCGTCGGGTTCGCCCGTCACCGGGTCGACGGGTCCCTCGACCTGGTCGACCAGGGTGATCTCGCCCTCGACCTCGTCGAGCTTGAGGTGGAACAGGGGGCCGTTGGCGGCAACCACGTCGTTGAACAGCGCCTCTGCACCCGCATACCCGGTGGCCGGACGAGCCTCAGTGGACGCCCACGTGAGGCTGTAGCGGCGCAGTGACGTGCCGGGCGGCCCGAATGTGACGTCGGCGATCTCCGGCCACCGGTCGGCGATCGCAATCTCCGGCTGACCGGCTTCGGCGAAGTAGCCGGGCCGCCCCCACGTGTAGGACGTGCAGAACCGACCGGCGTTGACCCAGTCGCCGTCGACGTCGGAGGTGACGGGTACGTAGCCACTGGACACGTCGAACTGCGCGCAGGAACCGTCACGCAGGTCCGACAGCAGCGTGAGGTCCGCATCAGCGGGTATCGGCAGGTCGATCCGGTCGTTGGGGTCAGCGGATGACGGGTCGTCCACCGGATAGGTGGAGAACCGAATCTCCCGTCCGGATCCGACGTTGCACTCCGGGACCGTCTGCACCCCAAGTCCGTCGGAGAACTCCGCGAACAAGCAGATGGAGTTCGGTTCCGCGCCCGGCCGGGCGTTCCCCCCATCGGGCCGCGCGAGAAGGTCGATGGCGATTACTCCCCGGTGGGCGAACGTCAGGGCGTACTCGTGCCGCTCTCCCGCTCCGATGATGAGGTTGCCGGCCTGGCCGGCAACCGCTGGGGCGGTCAGGGTCACCTCGTCAGTGGCCCACCACTCCGCGTCGGTGCCGATCGCCAACCGGCAGGGGGCACCGCGGGTGCAGACCGCAGACGCGTCGGACAAGGCGATGTGGGCTATCCCGTCACTGTCGAACGCCGCGGCAGGTGACACCGCAACCGGACCGGAGACTCCGGACGGGTCGATCAGGTACACGCTGGGGAGTTCGTCCGGTTCCGCCGCAGCGACCCCGTCAGCGACCACGGTGACCGTGGCGCGCGTCTGTCCAGCGACCTGGTCACCGGCAACGACCCGGCGGGTGACGTCAGGAACGACGAGGTCGCCGGGAACCCCGGTGGCAGCCAAGGAAACCCGTGCCGTCACGTCCACGAACGCGGGCGCCCAACCACCGGGAACGGTGCGGTCCGACGCCACCACCGACCACTCGACCCGGGCCGTGGTGTTGCGCACCGGGACACACGACACCTGCGGCTCCCCGGGGCAGGGATCGGGGATCTCGGCGTCGGTCGTGAACGACGCCAACTCGGTGTAGGGGCGGTCCGCGAAACGGTCCATCAGGGTGGTGAGCTGGTCCTGCGCAGCGTCGACCCAGGCGGAACGAGCCCGAGCCGAGGCGATGTTGGACATGACCGTGACGATCGTGACCAGCACCAAGCCGATCACCAACGACGCGATCGACAACTCGACCAGCGTGAACCCGCGTGCGGCACCACGGCGCCCGCCGCCGACTGTCAAGGGCGACGCAGCCGCCGTCCGGCGGGTCGACGCCGTCTTCGAGGAGTGTTCGTGGTTTCCGGTCACCGTGTGTCCCTTGGTCCGCTTAGGCGGGGCCGGCGTCGCGCACGCGGTGCCAGCTACCTTCAGATGGTTCTGGTCGTCGGAGTCGCCGCAGCCGTCATATCCGCACTGGTCGGCGCAACCGCGTCCCGGACCTATGCGGAACGGTTCGACCGCGAGCTCACCACCTCACGCGAGCTCGCTGACGAACTCCTCGCCCAAGTCGCCGCTGACCTCACCGACAACCCGCACCAGCCTTTGCAGCAGGTCATGGAAGGTGAACGCGACCGGGTCTGCGCCGCTGACGCCTCGGTTCGCACCGCCGGGGAATCCTGGCCACTCGAAAGGTGCGGGGCCGACTGGACCTACCTCGCCTGGGACGACCCCACCGTCCAGCTGGCACCCGGGCAGGCGGCGTTCACGCTCGTTCGTGACCACGCCCGGTCCCGTTGGACCATCACTGCGCTCGGCAAGGCCGCCATCGATCCGAGCCGGCCACTGATCGAAGCCGGCTGGCAACGCACCATCGTGCGGTCCTCCCTCGCCGACACCACCGCCTTCGCCACCGGCGACCTCGACCTTGCGTCGCTGTACGAGAACGCCGACGACACCACCGCCGACGGACTCGTCGTCTACGCCTCCGGGCAGGTCGTGTTGCCGACCGACTCAGGCGACGGGGTCCCCGACACGATCATCAACGCCGTTGTCGCCGCCGATCCCGTTTCCGGCTCCGGCGGATTCCTCGGCAACGACAACAACATCTGCGGGGGGACCACCCCCTGTCCCGAACGTGTCCTGCTCATGGACCCCGACGGTGTCCACGCCGACGTCCGGCACCTCGCCGCCCAACCATGGACCATCGCCACCGCACAGGCCGGCGTCGCCCAATCCATCGCCATCGGCTGCCCAGGCACCGGAGCCGAACCGGGCGCGTTCCTCCGCGCGGTCGACAGGGACGGTGACGGCGAACCCGACGACGTCGACGGTGACGGCGACCTCCTGCGGCCCGACGGACGCATCGACGTGGGCGACGGCGTGCCGGCCACCTCCCACCTGTGCCTCAACCCGGGGCAACGGCTCTACGACGTCACCTCAGGGACGGTCGTTACCGTCCCGGCATCCACTGCGGTGAACATCACCCCCGTCCGAGCCGTCACCGGACGGCTGTCCTCGACCGATCCGACCACCCTCACCTCCAGCGCGGTGCGGATCCGTTGGCGCACCGACGGCACCGAACCGGACGGCAACGACTGCGCAACCGCGTGCGACCTCACCAGGGTCTCCGCGTCCGCCGCCAACGATGGCGTGCATCCCGGCACCGAGGCGTTCTGGGACCCTGCGGGCACAGGAGCCGATGAGGTCGTCGTGTGGCCGCCATCGACCGGGGTCGTCGTCTCCCCGACCGACACCTACCTGGGCTGGTGCGACGACCACCTCGACCGGACCGGAAGCTGTGACTTCGACCTGGACGGCAACGCCAACCCGTCAGTCGACTGGGTCGACCCGCTCACCATCATCGCCGGAACGGTTGCACACCCCGCAAACCTGTGGATCGGCAACTCCCAGGTCGCCGACGTCCCCCTCGGACTGGTCGCCACCGGAGACCTCGTGATGGGCTACTGGGCCCGCCAGCCCTACGCCGACCTGCTGGTCGAGGCCCACGGAACCGCCCTGGGGCTCGGCGACGCATCCGGACGGGTCGTGGCCATCTCCAACTTTCCCTCCCTCAGGGCGACCCTGCCCTACGCCAACGGTGTTGCGACCTGGCCCTCACCGATCCGCACCGCACCAGCGGTTGTGTGCACCCCCGCCGACAACAACGCCCTGTGCGCCGAGAACGTCGCCGCTGAACTGCGATGGGTCGGCAGCATCGCCGCCCCCAACCTGCGGCTGGACTCAAACGCCTTCGACCGCACGGTGCTGATCCCCACCCCAGCGTCCGTCGACACCCCACCACCGATGTACCCGTCGGCCGACCCGCGATGGCGGACCCTCACCACCGCCCCCTACTCCGCCCACAGCGCCTGCGACGCAGCCGTGTGCACCACCACCCCATGAGGCCCGACATGACCCGACCCGTCCGGCCGACCCGCGGCTTCACCCTCCCAGAACTGGTCGTCACCCTTGTGCTCCTCGGCGTCGCCGCCGCAGCCTTCATCATCGTGCCCCGCGTCGGCGTTGACCGGGGCGATGACCTGCAAGCCGCCAGCGCCATCGACGGCACCCTGACGACCGCTACGTCCGTCTGGCAGGTCCGAGGCGAACTCCCCGCCGACACCGCCACCACCCCCGGCGACCCCTCACCCCTCCAACTCGCCCTGCAAGACGCCAACCCCCGCCTGGCCTACCTCGGCCCCCGAACCGCCGTCGGCGGTTCCCAGATAGCCACCCACGTCTCCGTCGCCGCGATCCCCGGCCACTCCGGCGCGATCGGCGCCGCCGCCCGGTCGGCCACAGGACGCTGTCTGCTGACCCGCTACGAACTCGGCGACGGTGCCACACCACAACGGTTCGGCATCATCCCACCCGACACCGCCATCTCCATCACCGGCTGCTCCGGCGCCACCGCCCTGCTGCTCAACGGCAGCTCGGCCCCCGCCGGCGCAGGCGGTGTCGGCTCGGTCCAAGGGCAAGGCGACCGCGACGGCGGGTCATGGGACACCGCACTGGTGATCGCCTGCCCCAACCCCACACCCACACCAGCCGATTCCCCCGGTGGCGCCTCCGACGCCTGCCTCGGCATCGGACGGCTCCCCACCGGATGACCCCGGGCGCACCGACGGCCAAGGCGGGCAACACCGACCCGTCCGGCCCACGAAACCCGAATCGGCACCACCGAACCGCAGTCCCCGCCGGTTTCCACCACGACATGCCCGGCCGACCATCAGCAGCGCACTCCCCAACGACACGACGCGAACGAGGAACTCGACGATGAGCACCACCGAATGGGACGACGTCTACGCCGGCCTGGCGCACATGGTGCTGCGCGAAGACTTCCCCGAACTGCCAGCCAAGTACGTCGCCCTCGCCATCGACCGATCCAGCCGCAAGACCCACCGGTCACCGCTGCTGGAACTCCTCGACGTCGAGGACCTCAACGGCACCTTCACCCTCAAGACCGCCACCGAGCTGGTCGCCAGGGTCACCAAGGTCCCGTTCATCGACCTGTCCAACCCGCGGGTCGAGACCGACGTCGCCCCCATCCAACAGGGCGGCCTGGAACTGTTCGCCGGCCGCGAATGCATCCCAGTCGCCTTCGAGGGACGCCAGTACCTCGTCGCCGTAACCGTCAGCCGGGGCCTCAACACCGTCATCAAGCGCGGCTACGCCGAAACCGACAAGCCCGAACTCGCCCTCGGCTACCTGCCCGAGGTCCTCGCCCGCATCGAACGTGTCCGCAACGAGTTCGTCCTCACCGGCGACCAGACCGATGAACCCCAGGCCGAGGCAGCGGCCGACCCCGTCATCGACCGCGGCAACGTCCAACGCGTCGCCGTGGAGGACACCGGCAACGTCGCGTTCGTCCGCGACACCATCGAGAAGGCCGCAGGGCAGGGCGCCTCCGACCTGCACCTGTCACTGGACGAGTCCGGCCGGCTGATCATCCGGATGCGCATCGATGGTGTCGTCCGCCAGATGGTGTCGCAGAACGCCGGCAACGGCCGCAAGCTGATCCAGTCGGCCATGTCCCACGCCAACATGGACATCGGCACCCAGAACGAGCCGCAGTCGACCAAGTTCGAACACGTCACCGCCGACGGGCGACGGCTCGACGTCCGTTCCGAGATGCTGCCTGCCCGCACCGGCCCCAAGATCACCTGGCGCCTGCTCGACAGCGTCAACTCGATCATGCGCATCGACGAGATGGGTCTGGCCGCCCCGACCGCGGAGACGCTCAAGCGCGAGATGGGCAAGGCCTCCGGGATGGTCATAACCACCGGTCCAACGGGATCCGGCAAGTCGACCACCATGTACGCCCTGTTGCAGGAGCGAACCGGGTCCGGTGAGGAGATCATCACCATCGAGGACCCCATCGAGTACAAGCTCGCGGGGATCACCCAGGTTCAGGTCGACCCCAAGTCCCGCCGCGGCGTGAAGTGGCACAACGCCATCAAGTCCGCGCTCCGGTCGGACCCCGACGTCATCCTCATCGGTGAGATGCGCGACCCCGACACCGCCCAGACCGGTGTGCAGGCCGCGATGACCGGCCACTTGGTCCTCTCCACCCTCCACACCACCAGCGCCCTTGGTGTGTTCGCCCGACTCCTGGACCTCGGCGTCGAACCGTTCCTGGCCGGCGACCAGGTCCGCATCGCCATCGGGCAGCGGCTCGTGCGCCGCATCCACCGTGACTGCGCCCGCACCGAGCACCTCGACGCCCGCACCATCGAACTGCTCGAGGCCGCCGGCATCAAGGACGTCACAGAGGCCCCCGCGCCGGGTGGCTGCGACCTGTGCGCCCGCACCGGATACAAGGGCCGGTCAGCCCTGATGGAACTCCTGGTCGTCAACTCCGCCATCCAGGACGCCGTCCGGTTCGGCGGCGGATCGGAACTGGCGATCCGCGAGGCCTCCAACGAGGACAACTACATCCCCTTCTCCGTCGACGCCAAGCGCCTCATCACCGAGGGCATCACCAGCCCCTCGGAGGTCCTGCCGTTGCTGACCTCCGTCGACGGCGGCATCTGGCGGCCCGGCGGGGAGGACGTGACCGCACTCGTGCCCGTCGAAGACACCAAGGCCTCCTGACCCCCTGACACCGGAAGCGACCACACCTCATGGCCGACAACACCAACATCAAGTCTCGGGACTTCAAGTGGACCGCCGTCAACCCGGCAGGCCAGCGCGAGACCGGAAAGATGCGCGCGCCCTCCGAGGCACAGGTCCGCACCATCCTTCAGGAGGACAACTACGACGTCGGCTCCATCGCACCGGCTGCGCAGAACCCGGTCAGTGCGTTCCTCGAAGCGATCGGCAACGCCCGTGGTGAGGGCGGGCCCAAGGTCAAGACCCTGGACCTTGCGACCAGTGTCAAGCAGATCCAGGTGCTGATCTCCGCCGGGATGACCCCGCAGCAGGCTGTCGCCGCCGCGGTGGATGCCGCCCCGTCCAAGAAGATCCAAGGCGTCCTCGTTGAGGTTGTCGAGCGGATGCGGCAGGGCGAGTCGATGTCGGGGGCGTTCGGCCACTACAACCGGACCTTCGGGGAGTCCTTCCTCGCCTACGTCTCCTCCGCCGAGACCGCCGGCACCCTTCCCGAAACCCTGCAGCGGCTCTACGAGCAGCTCTCCCAGCAGGCCAAGATCGAGTCTGAGGTCAAGTCAGCGACGGCCTACCCGCGCTACGCCGGTGGCGCGTCGATGATGATCGCGCTCGGGATGATCCAGTTCCTGCTGCCCCAGTTCGAGCAGCTCTATGCGGGGTTCGGTTCCAACCTGCCGGCACCGACCCAACTCCTCATCACCGTCAAGAACAACATGCTGCCGTTCATCGGCGGACTCGTTCTTGCCTTCGGTGGTGTGAAGGCCTGGTTGGACCAGACCCGCAACAACGTCGACATCGGCGAGAAGCTGGACAAGGTCAAGTTCCGGCTGCCCATCTTCGGCAACCTCCTCGTTCAGCAGATGCAGTACCGGTGGTGCGCCACCATGGCGTCGCTGCAGCGGTCCACCGTGCCGCTCGACAAGGCGCTGGACATCTCCGCCCGCGCGTCGGGTTCACGATGGCTGATCAAGACAACCCCGACGGTTGTGGCCCGCATCCGTGACGGTGAGCCGCTGGCCACGTCGATGACGTCGATCCCGTTGATGCCGTCCACGGTCCTGGCGCTGGCGTCGGTCGGTGAACAGACCGGTGAACTCGCCGAAACGCTCGATGCGGCGGCCGCATCGATCGCCGAGCAGGTGAACGCACAGGTCAGCAGCCTGGGAAAGAAGATCGAGACGCTCACCCTGCTGTTCGTGATGGCCGTGATGGGGTTCATCATCGGTGCGCTGTGGCTCCCGATCCTCTACCTGTCCGTCGAAGCCTCAGAGTCCTTCTAGCAGCGTAATACGCCAATACACGATATGCGCGGATTGGCGCAGCGCGCATATGGATGTATGCTGACGTCATGTCAACCACTACGCGCTCGCTCCGCATCCCCACCGACCTCGACAAGGAAGTCACCGCTGCCGCCGAGGCCGACGGCCTCACGTTCACCGAGTACGTCACCTTCGCCTTGCGACGACACCTGGGCTGGGACGACCCCGCCTACCCCGACCTCGCCAGGGCCGTCCGCGACCGCCTTGACGAACTCGCAGCCGACGGCTTCGACATCGACATCACCCGCACGGTGTTCCTTTCAATCCGCGACACGCCGACCCTCCGCCGCCTCTACGCCGCGGCCGTCGCCCAGAACACCGACAAGTTCGTCAACCAGCGCATCGGCCGCCTCGTCAAGACCCACCTCGGAGCGGAGGTCATCGGCACCTCCAAGCCGCTGCCCGAGGACGAACTCATCGTCACCCACTCCCTCCTCGTGCCGGCGGGCTGACCCGGACCCGCAGCCGGCGCACTCGGCGGCACCCCCGACGCTGCGCCCGGGTGCCGCCCGGTCGACCATCACCGAGCGATGACCGACACCATGATCCCCGGCACCCGCAGCTCTTCGCTCAGCGTCGAAGCGATGCTGGACGAGCTAAAGAAGCGCAACCTGGTGACCGAGGAACGGTACCCGACGATGTTCGGGCTGGACCGACACAAGATCACCCTCCCGAGGCTCGAACGAGGCCTCGATGCCGCATCGGTCCTCAGCGACAGCGACCTCATCCGGCTCAAGGCCGAACTGGCCGGGCTGCCCGTCGTGCCTCTCAACGCCACCCCGCAGGCCGGGCTGGACCGCCAGCTGATCAAGAGCGCCTTCGCCATCCAGATCGACATCGGTGACAACACCCCCGCCGTTGCCGTCGTCGACCCCCAGCCACGCATCATCGAGTTGTGCGCCAACGGCCTCGGCGTGCACCCGGGCGCACTGTCGGTCCACATCACCAGCGTCCGCGGGTTCAACCGGCTGTTCTCGGCGCTGCAACGCGCCGACGAGGTCGCCGTCGAACGGCCCCTGCCCGACGAGATCTGGGAACTGTTCGACCGGATCGTCACCGAGGACGGCTCAGACCTGCACCTCGCAGTCGGCATCCCACCACGATTGCGCATCCGCGGCGCACTCGAGGCGTTGGAGTTCGAACCCGTCACCGAGGCATGGCTGTCGCGTGCCCTCGGGATCCTGCTGCCCAACCACGACATCGACGGTGTCCTGCGCAGCGGCGGCACCCTCAACCCGGCCGTGTCCTTCGGCAAGCAGCGGTTCCGCTGCGTCATCAGTCGGGCCGACAACGGCCCCACGCTCGTGGCCCGCAAGCTCTCCTCGACCATCCCGAAGATGGACGACATCAACCTGCCGCAGTCGGTCCGCAACCTCATCAACCTCGAACGCGGCCTGGTGCTGGTCACCGGCCCCACGGGGTCGGGCAAGTCCACCACCCTCGCCTCCATGCTGCAGACGCTGCTGATGACCCAGAAGCGCAGCGTCCTCACGTTGGAGGAGCCCATCGAGTACCGGCTCCGCCCCGGCCCCTCATCGATGGTCTACCAACGCGAGAAGGGCCGCGACTTCACCAACTTCCACGACGGCGTCGTCACGAGCCTGCGTCAGGACCCCGACGTCATCCTCATCGGTGAGATGCGCGACGACCAGACCGTCCGCGCCGCCCTGGAGGCCGCCGAGACCGGCCACCTCGTGTTCGGGACGCTCCACACCTACGACGCCGGCTCGACCATCGGTCGTGTTGCGGACTTCTTCAGCGCCACGGAGAAGGACGGCGTCCGCGCCCTGCTGTCCGGCGTCCTGGAAGGCGTCGTGTCCCAGACGCTGCTGCCGACCGCCTCCGGCACCGGCCGCGTTGGCGCCTACGAAGTGATGCTGAAGTCCACCGCGATCTCCAACCACATGCGGACCGTGGAGGGCATCGCCCAGATCCGCGGGGCCATGCAGATCGCCAACCGCGAAGGCATGCAGACCTTGGAACAGGACCTCGCCAAGCTGGTCCGCTCCCAGACGGTCGAACGCGCCGAAGCCGAGTTCAAAGCCCGCGACAAGGACGCCCTCGCCGGGCTCCTCGACGCCCGATAGGAGCACACATGTCCGGTTGGGGAGACGAAGACGACCTCGAGATCGACGACGCGGCACTCGACAGCGCCGCCGGTTCGGGAGGCATCGCCATGGACGCCGACGGGTTCGCCGAACCCGCCGGCCAGACCCCGGTGCCGCCGCACCACACCGCCGGTGGCAACGCGGGCCACACGGCCCCGGTCGGTGACCACCGCGAGCAGGGAGACCCCGGTGCCACCGCACCGGTCGTGTCGTTGCGCGGACACCGCCACTCGGTGGCCGCCGACTCCCAACTGGTCCCCACTGCCGTGGACGACAAGACCACCAGGCGGGCACGCCAGTACCTCGAGCGGTACGCCCCGACGAGTTCCCCCGGGGTGAACCGGGCCATGTCAGGGCTGCTGCACGAAATCCACACACTCACCAGGAACGGAGCGGTCTGAGATGGCCAAGCCAATCGGTGTCGACTTCGGTGCCACCGGCATCAAGGTCGCAATGACCGACAAGACCGACCGCAAGGGCGTCACGAAGGTGACCCGGATCGGACGCCGACCCTTGGAGGACGGCGACGTCATCGCCGGCCGCATCCAGGCGAAGAAGAAGGTCGCCACCGCCCTCGCTGCCGCCCTCGACGACATCAAGGCACCCAAGGGGGCACCCCTGGCAATCGCCGTGGGCGGTGAGGACGTCGCCGTGACCCTGCGGATGATCCCGGCGGCGTTCAAGCCGGGGGAGTGGGTGGAACACCTCCGCAACTCCAAGACCATGGCCGAGCTCTCGCCCACCCTGCGGACCGTCGATGCCAACATCTCGGTGGTCCCGTTGGAACGGACCGCCAACGGCCACGTCGTCGCAGTCGCCGGGATCTCCCGCAAGCTGCTTTCCGACATCGAGGCAGTCGCCGCCGTCACCAAGCGACGGATCGGGATCATCGAGCCGTCCGCCGCATCGTTGGTGCGGTCCCTGGCGCGACCCCTCGTCCACGACGTCGCTGTGATCGCCGACATCGGGCACAGCCAAACGATCATCGCCTGCCGCAAGGGCCCCGACCTGCTGTGGGTCGAGTGCATCCCCGCCGGCGGCAAGATGATCACCGAAGTCCTCGCCCAGCAATTCAAGATGTCGCAGGAGGACGCCGCCCAGCTGAAGGCGACACTGCATGCCGAGGACGTCGACGACGACGCGTTCGGCAAGTACGACGCCCATGAACGGGCCGTCGGGTTCATGGAGGACGACGACGACGAGGACGTCTGGGGCAAAGCCAACGTCCGTGACATCGACCCCGAGGACGCCGCCGCGCAGGCCGAACGGGACCAGACCAAGGCCCTGACCGCCCGCGTCGACGAACTCATCGACGACATCGCCTCCATCATCGAGTCGCGCATCCGCGACGAAGGCGCCCCCGCCCCCGATGGCGTCGTCATCACCGGACGCGGCGGCCTCGTCCCCGGCACCGTCGATCGGATGCAGGAACGCCTCCGCGTCCCGGTCCACGGCGGCCTTCCCATGGCCGACATCGCCGTCAACAAGTTCTCCCGCCCCTACGTGCAGCGGGACCCCTCCGGAGGCTCCAAGTCCTACCGGGTCCCATCCTCCACCCAGCGCGACTTCGCCGTCGCGATCGGGGCGGCCCAACACCCACAGGTGCGCTGACCATGCGACTCTCCCTCAAGAAGCACCGGCCGGACACGGTCGACGACCTGACCGACGACGAAATCCCCGTCGTCGACCCCGCCGACACCGAAACCGAAGCGGTCATCCCCGAAGGGTCCGCAGCCCTACAGGAGGGCGCATCGCGCGGCTACATGATGCCGGCCAACGCCTTCGACATGCTCGAAGGCAAGGGCCGCAGCACAGCGGCGACGCGACAGATGAACATCATCATCATCGGCATCGTGCTACTCGTCATCGCCGCGTCGGCCTACATCGCGCAGAGCGCCATCTCGACCCGTGATGACCTCACCACCCAGCTCGCCACGCTCGAGAACGACATCGACGACACCGTCCAGGCCATCCGGCAGCGGTCCTCCTCGATCCTGCCCGAGGCCACCCTTGCCTCCCACCGTGACGAACGCCGCCAGATCATCCTCGATGCCTTCGCCGAACAGCTGCCCTACGAGGTCGTGTTCGCCGACGTCACCACGATCGCGGAGGAGGTCGGTGTCACCGTCGAACGGCTGACCTTCGACGGCTCCGAGCGCGACGACGGCCTCGTCGTTGCGGGGACGGCCCCCAACCTCGAAGTCCTTGGGCTGTGGAGCACCGAGTTGACCAATCGGCACGGCATTGCGCGGCGTGCGGGCTACATCGAGACGGTCACCCAGACCTACCAGGACGACCAGAACGCCGCGAACGTCCTCACCTTCAACACGCGCATGCGTGTCAACACCTCCAAGTTGTCGATGCTGACCGGCTGCCGTCGCGTCGAGACCTTCCTCGACAACGAGGTGCCCGACTGTGCGGAGGTGCTGGAGGAACTCGGCGACTTCGGCCTCCCGGCCGACGGTGAGTTCGGCAACGAGGCTGCCATCGATCCGACCGTCCCCGATCCCGCCGCAGATCCAGCCGAAGAACCGGCCGCCGAACAGGCTGCGGAACCGGCCGACACCACCGAGGGCCAGTAGCCATGAGTTCAACGATCACCCGGACCGAGAACCGCACCGGACTCGGCGGCAACGAGATCCCCGACTCCGCCGCCAAGCCACCCAAGGTCCCCATCGGCATGGATGTCTCACCGGCCGGCCCCAAGCCCAACCCCCTCGCCATCATGGTGATCGTCTTCGGACTCATCGCCGCATACGGCATCCAGCACTTCATGGCAGCCGACCCGCGTGACGAGATCCCCGCACTCGAAGGCCAAGTCGCCGAGCGCCAGCAGACCCTCAGCGAACTTGAACAACGGCTCGCCGAAGCCTCCGACGCCAACCGCGACGTCCTCCTCGCGCGGCTCCGCGCCCACGGTGTCGAACTCGACGGCATCCTGCCGTTCCACCAGGCCGGCATCGGTATCGAACCGTTCGAGATCGGCCTGCCCGCAAGCCTCGCCGAGTACGGCCTCGAAGTCACCTCCCAACAACGCGGCGCGCTCGTTGAGGACGACGATGTCGCCAACGCCCAGCGTCTCCCCATCAACATGACCGTCACCGGGTCCCTCACCGGCCTGGTCGACTGGATCTCCGCAACCCACTCCTACGAGAGGCTCGTCACCGTCGACCGGCTCGAGTTCTCGATCGATGACGAAACCGGTCTCATCCGGGCCGGGTTCACCGTCAACCTGTGGTTCGGCGACCTCGACACCATCCAGATCCTCGAAGTCGACGCCGACCCCGCCGCCGCCGCCGTCATCTACGGCGAGGACGTCGTCCGCCAGGTCGAGCTCGGCACCGGAACCGACACCGATGACGCCCGCGAGGACGAGGTCTTTGGGTCCGACCCCGACGACGAGGTCGAAACCGACGGGCCCGCCCCGCTCGGCGCAGATGGCACCACCCCCGCCAACGCCATCGACGGCCCCCCACCGGAGGTCACCGGTGCCCCCGGTTCCACCGGTGCGCCGGCCGGCGACGAAGCGGCCCCTGCGGACACAGCAGAAGGAGAGGAGTAGGCCATGACCGACACATCCGTCATCGACAACGACCACACCGTCCCCACCACCGACACCACCCATGTCGGCATCGCCATCGGCCCCGTGACCATCACCGTCGCCGAGGTCTCCCACGGACCCCACGGGCCCCTGCTGACCCGCTTCGGCGCCGCCCCCACCCCCGTCGGGGCGTTCTCCGGCGGCCATCCCGCCGACGCCGACATGCTCGGACGCGGCATCGCCGCAGCGATGATGTTCACCAACCCCACACCGGGCTCCACCGTCCATGTGGCGGTCTCCGGCCCAGCGGTGTCACGCACCGTCAAGCCCGAACCGACCGGCAACCCCACACGGGACGACCGCGCCACCAAAGCCGCCCACTACGGCCTCAACGAACGCCAGATCGCCGCCTACGACACCAAACTCCAACCTGGCAAGGGCATGACCATCGGCCCCAAGCCCGTCATCGGCATGATCCGGGAGGTGCTCGCCTCCGGCAACATCCCCACCACCGCGATCATCCCCGCCGGCATCGCCGCCGCGGCAGGACTACCGCCGACACCAGGCACCTGCGGGCTCCTTGTCGTCGAAGGCGACAGCGTCACCGGCACCATCTTGGCGGACAACGACCCGTTGATCGTCAGGACCATCGACGGCCTCGGACGGGCCGACGCCGTGCGCACCTGGTTGCGCGACGGACGCATCGACACGTCTGCCGCCTCATCGATGGCCAAAGCCTCCGAGGACCTCGCCCGCCGCATCATCGGGATCTCGCCGGTACCGGGCCAACGCATCTACGTCGCCGGTGACGCCGCCACCTACCCGGGCGTCATCGACGGACTGAACGCCGCCATGCCCGACAACGTCTCCATCCAGTTGGTCGAGGGGGTCGCCGACCACATCGCCGGCCCCGTCGCACTGACCGATGACGAACGCGCCACCGTCGGCCCGCGTCTGCTCACCGCGCTTGGCGCAGCACGACTCGGTGCGTCCGGCAACAACGCCACACTTCGCGGCTGACATAGCCGGCCCCAGCCCTCCGACGCCGGCGCCACAAACGCGGCACAAGGATCAGCTCTCGATCCACGAGGATCCTTATAGGGCCCGCCATAAATGGCGGGCCCTCCGCATGTCCGCACCCGACGGAATGGAACGGGCGATGAGCGACCCGATCACCGCCGACATCACCGCAATACTCGCCGGCGACAGGCCCAGCGAGGAGGCCGTCCGCGTCGTGGTTGCCGCACTTGGGGCCGACGCATCACTGGCACAGGAGTACTCGGCGGGCTGCCAGGACGCGGCCGACCTGTTGGCCGCCCTCATCCTCCCCGTCCTCACCGGCGACCTGCTGACCACCCGCGCGATGCTGCGCCGGGGACGTGTCGCAACAGACCCGGGGCGAACCGCAGCAATGATCGCGGGACTACCAGGTCCGGCCACTCACCCCGCTGGCACCAAGGGATGGTTCACCAGTCTCGCCCGGACCCTGCTGGATTCCGCCGTCCCGCACACCGCATAGGCACGGAACCCGCAACGCGCGTCGCATCACGTGCCGACCGGCGCGGCTCGTTGAACCCAGCACCACGGCACCCCACGCCCACCGGCATCTCACCCGGGCCCAAGTGTCACTGATCGGGCTCCCGCCGACCATCCAAACCGGTTCCGCGCGAAGCAGTCGCGACGGGCGGCACCAACAGGACAGAGACAGACCGCCCGTCACGGTGCCTTCCGGGTACCAGGGCAAGCCCCACCGGTACCCGAAACAAATCACAGGAGAACAGAACCCATGCTGACCACCCTCGCCCGCCGCGACCGCGAGAACCGGGGCTTCACCCTGGTCGAGCTCGCCGGCGTCATCCTGGTGATCGCGATCCTCGCGGCCATCGCCATCCCCGTCTTCCAGATCTTCCAGCAGCGCTCCCGCGGCGCCGCCATGGACTCCACCGCCAGCAACTTCTCCAACAGCCTGGTCGCGCTGTCCCAGCAGCGCGGCCGCGCCGCCAACGACGTTCGCGACCTCGTCGCTGCCTACCTCGAGCTGCCCGCCGTCGACCAGGAGTCCGTCGCCCTGACCGTCTACGGCGACGACGCCGACGACGCCGGCGAGTCCATCCTCCTCGACCGCGAGGACTACGAGGTCATCGCCCTCATGCAGACCTTCGGCGACAACGTCCGCGCCGGCTGCCTGTTCCTGCCGCCGCAGGAGGCCTCCGGTGAGGCACCCGTCTACATCCGCCACCTGTCCACCTACAACGGCGAGACCGTCGACTGGGGCACCGCCGACGCGTCCGACGACGTCACCAACGGCATGGTCGCCGACGTCACCCAGCCCCTCTGCAACAAGGGCGTCAACTTGGCGGTCAACACCGAGGAGGAGGGCGTCTTCATCGAAGCCGCCGACGCCCTCGGCGGCTTCGCCGCTGTTGACTGGAGCGACAACGGCGTCGACAACGAGGACTTCCTCTTCGATGACTCCTCGGAGGCCACCTACGCAGGTCTGATCGGCGACTAGCCGACACGACCGGCAACCCTGCCGGGCCCAACCCCCCATCCGGAACCCCGCCCGTTGTGGGCGGGGTTCCCGCCTTCCCGCGAGCGTGCGCCCGGGCACAACCGGCCGACCATCACCCACGTGACCGCCACATCCATCCACCAACGCCGGACCGCAAGAGGCGTGACGACCATCGAGGTCGCCACCGTCGCCCTTCTCCTGGCAATCGCCGTTGGCGTCGCCATCCCCGTCGCCCAGTCCTCCCAACGCTCCGGCGAACTCGGCGCCGGACGGGTCAACCTCCTGGCTGTCGAAGCAGGCCTGCTTGACCTGCCACCCGACACCTGGCCCACCGCAGGATCAACCGCAGGCCCGATCGTCAACGCCCTCAACGACAACGGCATCGACGTCGCATCCGGGATCGACGGGCCCTCCCAAGGCCCCGACGACCCCCGCCTGTCGGACTACGACGCGACCACCGGCCCGACCGGAACCGTCCTCGTCGCCGTGTCCGCCGCCGGCCAGACCTGCCTTCTCGCCCGCTACACACCCGTGGAGGACGACGACGGCGACCGGCGCGCCCCCGAGTCCGTAGCCACCACCTGGGCCACTCACACCATCGACGTCGACGCCGGGGTCATCTGCGACGCCCGCAACCTGCCGGCCGGCACCGGCCACACCGACGTCCTCGGCAGCCCCGACAACCCAACCGACCTCGACACCCTCTAAGGACGGCCACCCGTGCTCCTCACCATCCTGCTCATCGTCCTCCTGCTCGGCGGCGCAGGCCTGATCGGCTACGCCTTCCGCGACCGCATCGTCGACTGGTGGGCCTCCCGAAACGACGACGACCTCGATGACGACTTCGACGCCCCGGACCCCGCCAACGTCACGGACAACCCCAAGGCCTCGCGACTTCCCAAGATCGGGATGCGCAGAGGCAAGAAGGCCAAGACGACCAAGGTTGTCCTCGGTGAGGACGGCATGCCCGAACCGGTCGACGTGCCCTGGCCGACCGACAACGGGCCCGCCGTCACCCTCCCCGACACTGACGTCGACCCCGAGGAACTCATCGACGTCATCACCGCAGAGGCGGCACGACTCGAAGCGACACGCGACATCCTCGAGGACACACAGCCCGACAGCGGGCAAGGCGCCTACGCCGACGCCGTGTCCCGCCTCCGGGTCATCGCCCACTGGGCCGACACCCACATGTTCGAAGCCGACGGGTGGGACGGCATCACCGACCGGGTCGACGAGCTCGCACGCCACGCCTCCGGGCTCGTGGTCGGCGACACCGCCACCGTGCTGCCGGTGCCGTTCCCCATCGCGTTCGGATCGGCCATCCCGACCGGCGGCACGATCGCGGCCGGACCCCACGCCGACAGGATCGGCCGGGCCTACGAGCTCCTCGGCGTCACCCGACCCCAACGGGTCGTTGTCACCGAGACCACGGCGAAGGTCGAACGGTTCGAGTCCATCGAGTCGGGCACCGACCTCACCGGCGTCGAGACCGCCACCGCAGGCAGGGCGAAGAACACCGCCGCACCCGAACCCGCAGGGGTGAAGGCCGAGGAACTGACCCTGCACACCTCCTACGGGCTGCCCGACCCGCTGCCCGACACAGTCGGGGTCTGAGCAGGCACGGGTAGCACCGGTCCCAGCGACACGGCACCCGGGTCGAGACCGCCCAGGGATGAAGAAGCCCGGTGCCTGGCAACAAGCAGTCGACCGCCACAACTCCTCAGCGATGGCGCCCGCCCTCGGCGACGGCAGCTCTCTCCCCAGAGCATTGCCCGGGCGAAGGGTCTGGGGCCCTGCCTCCGACTGTGCGGACAGGAATGAGGTGTGTGACGACCATCACTCACACCCACGCCCTGTCCCCGGAGGACCCGTGCTTTCCAGCCGTACCCCGAACCCCCGCTCGCCCCGCGGATTCACGCTCATCGAACTCGCCGCCGGCGTGGCGATCATCGGCATCATCGCCGCGATCGCCGTCACCACCTTCCAGCTGGTGTCCCGACGCGGCGAGGCCCACTCGATTGACGCGACGCTGCGGCAGGTCGAACAGGTCGCCCAGGCCGACAGCGTCGACGCGGTCGAGGGCGACGGGTCAGACCCGGCAAGCCAGCTGTTCCAAGCAGCCGGAACGGTCGTGATCCCGCAGGAGGAGATCGACGAGGGCACAGCCTCCCCTGTCATCGCAGACATTGGCAACGGTGTGGTGTACGCCCACCGGTACGAGCAGTGCCGCGTCCTCGTGCTCGACGGCAGCAACGGTGGGCAGGGCACCATCTACAGCCTCGAAGAGTTCCTGGGCTCCACCGACCCCGAAATCCAGGCGATCATCGCCACCGACACCGACGGGTTCATCGGTTGCGAGCCCGGCGAGTTCGCCCCCTCGCCGCTGTTCAACCCCGACCCGCCCGGCACCCCGGCGGTCACTGCCACCCCCGCAGCGGGACCAGGCTCCGTCAACGTGACGTGGACCCCCGCCGCGGCCGTTGCTGGCAGCCCTGGTACCCCTGGCAGCCCCGGCAGCCCCGGAGTGTGCGACCCGCCACCACCGCCGACCTTCCTCACCGACACCAATGGCGACGGCTGCCGCGACTCCACCTACGTCCCGCCGACCCCACCGACCCCACCGACCCCACCGACCGCAGGGACCGGTGAGGCATCGGCCTTCGAGATCTCCTACGACGACCCCAACAGCGACGCGCCCGCACGGGTCCACGAGACCGTCCCCGCAGACACGCTGAGTTCGACCATCAACGGACTGCCCGACAGCATCCACGACTTCTGTGTCGTGGCGATCAACAACGCTGGCCGGTCCGCTCCCGGCTGCGACCAGGCAACACCCGGCGCCGCCGACATCACCGCCCCCAACCCGACCCTCGTCCCGTCCAACGCCACCCTTGCCGTCGACTGGGACCCGCTGCCCGCAGAGCAGAACATCGGCGCCTACGACATCCGCATCGACGGGGCCGGCTCCGGTGCGCCTCGCGGCCCCATCCGGGTGCAAACCACCAGCTACGTCTTCGACGGCCTCACCAACGGCACCCCCTACACCGTGTTCGTCCGAGGTGTCCGCGGCCCCGGCACCGCATCGGAACAGATTGGCCCCGAAGGACAGGCCACCGGCACCCCGCAAGCAGGCGGGATCGTCCTGCCGCCCCGCAACCCCATCGCCGCACCCGACGGCCAGGGCGACGACATCCATGTGGTCTGGGAGGCCTCCGACACCCCGGAGATCGACCGATACGAGATCCACCGTGCCGAGGCCGGCACCACCAACTGGCAGCCGCTCGGCACCACTCCCGGTGACGCCACCGGAGCCGAGGACCTCGACATCAACGACACCGAGGACGCCGCCGCAACCCTGCCGCGCCCCGAGTTCGGCATCACCTACTCCTATCGGGTCCGTGCAATCGTCGACGGGCTCACCCCGTCTGACTGGGCCGGACCCGCATCCGCCCGCCTCGGCGACACCGTCGACCCCATCGACGTCGGCAACGTCATTGCCACCGTCCACGACCACGAGGGCGTCACCGCCGCAGACGAAACCGTCTCCCCCGGCCCGGACCAGCCCACCACCGTCGTTGCCGACGACTCAGGCCGCTACACCCCACCGGCCGGCTACCCGTTCACCCCACCGGGCGGCTGCACCGACGCGCCGGCCTGCACCGAGGTCCAGTACCCCCTCACCCCCCGCTACCCGATCAACAACGAGATCGAGGTCCGCTGGACCCTGCCAGTCGACCCCGACCGCAACGCCGTCCGGGTCGAGGCCAACGGGATCCGCCTCACACCCGACCCCGGTCTACCCCTCGGCGACTTCAACCCCAACACCACCAGCATCGTCCTCGTTGACGTCCTCGACGGCGACTACGTCTTCGACGTCTACGCCGTTGATGCCGCAGGCAACACCTCCGGGCGCATCACCTCCAACCAGGTGACCATCGACACCACCGCACCGCCGCTTCCCGTCGACCGGCAGGCCGTCGACGTCCCCCGCAACCCGTCCAGCGACAACCCGCTGCTGCCCGCCCACGACGTCGACCTCACCTGGGACGTCGGTCCCGCGTTCGACCTCACCGGAGCCACGTTCATCCTCGAACGGTGCGACACCCCCGTCGGGTCACCGGTCGACCCCTGCTTCAACGACCCGGCCGAATGGGGAACCCTCACCCCTCCGGTCGACCCCGACGACGAACGGTTCACCGACGACACCGTCGAGTGGGGCTGGATCTACTGCTACCGCGTCCAGGCCTACGACACCGTCGGGAACCGCTCCTGGTTCGCGCTGTTCGACGCCGTCGGGGACGGCGCGACCCCTGAGGGCTGCATCGAAACGCAAGACGACTTCGACCCCCAACCCGACCCCGACCTGGTCGTTGAGGAGGCCCACCGCCAGCTCGACCTCGACTGGCCCGACACGCAGGAACACCCGCGCCAGTCCGGCATGGACCGCTACGACATCGACCGTCGCCAGCCACCCGGCCCATTCAACCTGTGGGACACCAACCCGTTCCCACCGGGCGACTCCGATGCAGTCGATGCCGACGACGACGGCGACATGCCCTGGTTGCGGCTCTACGACTACCGGGTGACCGCCGTTGACCGGGAAGGCAACGCCACCACCGGCAGCTCTGCCGACGGCATCGCGCTGGACCTCTACGACCCCATCAGTCCCGGTGCCGCCCCACCCGCCGGCTACGACACCTACCCGCTCGTGGCGGGCTCTGGGTCGTGGAACAGCACCACCCAGGGGACCACGGCCCTGACCCCGTCCGACGGTGCCTTGCAGACCGCCACGCCGCCGACCCCCGGTGCCGATGAGGGCGAACGCCGCATCCTCATCGATTGGCCCGACTCCATCGATGACTACTCAGGCATCGGCGGCTACGAGGTCTCCCGGTACTCCAACGGTGCCACCGACCCCGCCGGCCCACAGCTCTACACCGTCGGTGGCGCCCCAGGTAACGACCAGTTCGTCGTGCTTCCACCGGGCACGACCAGCATCACCCAGACCTCATGGCACACCCCCGGATCCGGCGGTCTGTACTGGGGAACCACCTACTGCTACCGGGTCCGCGCCTTCGACAACGCCGCCGACCACCCGCGCCAAGCGATCGACAACTACTCGGCATGGACCGCAAACGGCACCTCACTCGGCCAGCCCGGCTGCTCCACCCCCGACGACCACACCGACCCCACCGTCCACGACTTCCACGTCCAACCCATCTCCGACACCGATGTCGACGGCCAATCCGACATCCTCTGGTCCTTCGACGGGGCAGCGGACGACTTCGCGGCCCTGAACTCCATCCGGGTCACACGCACATTCGACTCCTGCGAGAACAACCCGTGCCCCGGCCACAGCGTCGGGCAGGTCGAGACGGTGTACTCCGACACCGCCCTCGACTCGCGCGGTCGCCCCGGTGGCCCCTACTCCGACGACGGATCGACCGCCACCGGATGCAATGAGGTGTGGGACTACCGACTCGAGGCCACCGACCACGCCGGCAACGTCTTGCGCATCGACGTCCCCGACGTGTCCTGCGACGGCTCCGGTCAACCCCCAGGCACGACCGCCGGTTGCGGTGACCCCGGGATGCCGGCATGCCCCGAACCCGACTGCGACACCCCCGGCTTCGGTCCGTGCCCCGACTCCACACCCCCCGGAGGTCTGCCGGCCAACCGCGTCGCAGCGGTCAAGTCCCTGGAGCACTCCACTCACGTCGTGTGGCGTGACGTCGCATCCACTGACCCTGACGGCGACTTCCTCTGCTACCGCGTTGAGTACATCGCCGTTGGACACAACCAACCGGATTCGGCGTTCAACGACCCCGCGCTGTGGGTGCCCGTGCCCGGCACCAACGCCGCCACCGGCTGCACCACCACCACCAACAACTACTGGCACGGCCAACCCGCCGGGAGCCGAAACGGCCACCTGCTGCCGGGCACCCTCGACCCGGCACAGTCCTTCGTCTACCGGGTCCGTTCCATCGACACGGCCCGCAACACATCCGCCTGGGCCCAGACCGGCCGAGCCGAACCATGGGCCCGACCCACCATCGTCCGGACCACCAACACCACCCCGTTGGACGGCCCCATCAACCTGACCTGGCCCGACACCACCGACCTCGACGACGGCGGTCTCAACAACGGCCTCGCCACCGACGCCACCTACCAGATCCAGACAGCCACCAACCGCTGCGACACCCCCGCCAACCTCACACCCACCGGCAACCAAGTCACCGGCAACACCCACACCCTCCCCGCCCCACCAGACGACACGTGGGGCTACCAGGCCGTCATCCCCGTCGACCCCGAAGGCCACCCGACGCTCCTGGAACGCGACGCCCCCACCGGCGGCACCCGCTTCCACGACACCCTGTGCTCCCACGAAGGCGGCCTCCCCACCATCACCACCGACACCCCCGAAGCCTTCCGCGCCGACATCCGCACCTGGCCCGGCCAACAGATCGCCGGCGGCCAGACCCAATCGACCGTGCAGGTCCGATCCGCCGACAACACCGCCGCCTGCCCAACCGGCACCACGGAAGTCAACAGCGACCGTCACGGCCTCCACGACGACCTCGGACCCTACGAACAGAACACCAACCACGCCTTCTGCGCCGCATCCACCGACAAGTACGGCAACCGAGGCCCATGGGCCGACATCACCGACACCATCCTCGACCTCACCCCACCAACCAACCCCATCGTCGGCATCGCCCAGAACAACCCGCGCGGCCCCGACCCCTCCGTCTGGATCGCAGAGATCCGCGACAGCCGCTTCAACGGCAACGGCACCGGTGCCACCTACTTCCGCTACCGCTACGTCGACCGGGACGGCGACGTCCGGTTCAACAGCGAACTCATGGCCTCCACCGGCAACAACCTGCCCGACGTCGGTGCCCCCTACGGCGAGATCTACCACCTGCAGGTCGTGTCCTGTCACCCTGACCGGTCCGGCGACGAATGCATGCCCTGGACCGACGCCGCCGACAGCCTCAGCACCACCACCGGACGACTCAGCAACACCACGATCCAGTCGTGCCCGGACGCGGCGAACGCCATCAACTGCACCGGACGGTCGGCGTGGGCACTGAGGTATCAGAACACCAGGGAGACGCCGACGTACTCGGTCACCCAGAACGTCGGCGTCCGTTCCGACTCCGGAGTCACCTGCGGCAGCATCGTCACCCCTGGCGGCGAATGGACCCCCAGCAACGATGGCACGACCTTCTGCTACACCGATCTCGGTGGCAACCCCTACACCGGCTTCGGTGACGGCGGCACCTGGGTCGGTCAGTCCCACCGCGGCTTCTACAACTGGGGCGCGGGTTTCGGATCTGCTGCCGGTGGCCCTGCTCTCGTGGGCAGCTACGACCTGTCCGACCCGAACGGGTATGGGCAGATCAGCTGTCCTTCGGGGACGACCCGGACCAACGGGCCCAGCTGGGGGGGTGGAGTCGGGCGTGGCAACGACGGCACGGCGCTGTGTGTGGCAAACAACAGCTCGGCGCAGTACGCCACTGTCTCTGGCGACGGTACTCCCTCCAATCCGGACGCGATCCGACTCCCCACCCTGGTCGACAACCCGATCCCGGACCCGTGGCCCCTTGCCGAGCCGAACTGGTCGTGGCCTGAGTACAGCAGTTCTGGCTATCCGGAGCAGTGCACCAGCGCCGCGTGCCAAGCGAACAACTTCGCTAGTGATGAGTTCGGCCGGGACTATCCCGACCGGCCATGACGGTGATGTTGGGCGGACGCTGACGCGATCGCGTCGGCCGGATGACCGTCCGTGCGAGGATGGTCACATCACGCAATCGACCCCGACACCGGGACCACCCACATGACCCGCACCACCACCCTCACGGCCACCCTGATGGCCCTGCTCATCGCCGTCGCCAGCCTCGCCGCGCCCGCACACGCCCAAGAGATCGTCGAGGGCCCCTACGACTACGCAGCCGCCTACACCGACGCCGAGAACGGCATGTCGGCGGCGCGAGAGGGACTGTCACGCGGCCCGTTGACCGGCGGGCACGAGGATCTCCGCGCGGTCGCGGAGGTCTGGGCGGAACGGGCCGCCAACGGCGCCCCCGACCCGGTCGACGTCACCGAGGTGCCCGATGCCGCCAACGCCTACGGCGGCCTTTTCCACCGCGACTTCAACCGGGCCGATGGTCAGCAGGGGTTCCG
Organism: Euzebya pacifica; assembly: GCF_003344865.1. Lineage (GTDB taxonomy): Bacteria > Actinomycetota > Nitriliruptoria > Euzebyales > Euzebyaceae > Euzebya > Euzebya pacifica. Next base: position 399,043 of record NZ_CP031166.1, on the reverse strand, counting down.
GGACGCCGTCTATGACGCCACGGCCAGCACCGGCGTGCCCTACGCCGAGGATGGCTTGGACAGCCATGGCGTCGGCGCGGTCGTCGTCACCCCAAGCCCCGTCCACCCGGACTTCCAGGACCGGGTCTACGTCGCCTACGTGGTCCGTGAGACCGAGGCCGGAGCCACCCCCGGCCCCGATCCGGAGCCGGAACCGGAGCCCCAGCGGCGTCCGCCTTTCCGAGTGCTCGAGGCTGATCCGGCGGCTGCTGCTGTTGGGTTGGCGAAGATGACGTGGCCGTCGCTGCACTCCGCTGCCCATGCGGTGCTGTCGCGTGACGACGTGTTCGCTGACTCGTTGGCAGGGTCGCCACTGGCCGGTGATGGGCCGGTGTTGTTCACCGGCACCGACCAGCTGGATGCGGTGACCGCTGAGTTCCTGACCGACTGGTTCCCGGCCGGTGCGACCGTCTACCTGCTCGGTGGTGAGGCGGCCCTGTCGCCAGCAGTCGAGCAGGCGGTGGCCGACCTTGGTCTGGTCCCGGTCCGGCTGGCCGGGTCCGGTCGGGTGGAGACCGCCCTGGCGATCGCCCGTCATGCCGTGGAGCTGTACGGGCCACCCGACCGTGTACTGGTGGCGCGTGCCGATGACTGGGCCGACTCGATCGCGGTCGCCTCTCGTGCGGCGGCGACCGGCCAACCGGTCGTGTTGACCCCGACCGACCGGGTCCCGGACGCGGTCGTCGACTTCGTCGTCTCGTCGGGCGGTCTGCCGACGGTGTTGGGTGGGACTGCTGCGGTGTCTCAGCAGGCGGCCGACCAGCTGGGTGCCCATGACCGGGTTGCTGGTGCGACCCGTGACGAGACTGCGTTGGCGGTCGCGGAGTCCCTGTGGGGGCTCGAGACCGGTGGGGTGGCGGAGCTGTTTGTCATTGATGGTGACATGGCCGACGGGTGGGCGTGGGGTCTGGCGGCGGCTGCCCGCCAGGCCTCCCGTGACGCCGCGCTGGTAATGATCCGTGGCGAGCACGTTCCTGCCTCCACTGCCGGCACTGCGGCCTACTGCCTGCCGGTCACGATCGTGGGCGATTACACGGTGATTGCTGAGGTGATGGACTCGATGTTCACCCAGGAGTGCTGACCAGTCCGGTTTGCTGTTGGTGTCGTCTGGTGTGGGCCGGGCTTGGGGTTGTCGGCGCTGCTGGTCATCGGGACGGTCTGTAATCCGGGAGTTGACTTGCGGGCTGGGATGCCGGGGGAGGAGGCGCCCCTGGGATCCTGAGCGGTGGGGCCGGTCGGGTCTGGCATGTCGGCTCGGGTGCGACGACGATTCGTATCCGGCAGGGTCGCCCTGCTCGGCCCGGTAGCCGCGATCGTGATCCCTGCGGTGGAGGGATCACGATCACCGTGCGTGGAAGTTCGTTCTCGACCTGGCCTTGGTCCCGACGGACGAGCTGCCCCCATGGGTCCTTGTCGGCGGGCTGATGGTGCGGGCGCTGGTCCATGCTGCGGGTGTGGTACCGAAGCGTCAGACGACTGACGCGGACGTGCTGGTTGACATCCGCGTCGGGCGTGGGGTCCGTGGCGGATGGCCGAGACGGTTGTGGATCGGTTCGGTCTGGGGCCCGACCCCAGCGTGACCGACGGTCGGCTCAACCGGTTCACCGACCGGCCGGCCGGTACCGGAGGCGCGGTGCTCAGGGTGGACTTGCTCGCCCCCGACGTCTCGGGTGCCGACCTCACGACCCTTGGGTCGGATCGACGGTGGCGGTGCCCGACGGCGCGCGTTGCTGGGGGACGCGCGACGTGTTCCGGTGGGCTACGACGGGGTCCGTGCACGGGTCCCGTTGCCCTTCCCCGGTGGTGCGGTCATCGCCAAGTGGCGGGCGCAATACCGAGATCGGCGTCCAGGAGTACCCGGAACGCCATGTGTAGGACGTCGCCCAGTTGTTGTCCTGCCACGACCCGCGGGATCTGCTCGCCACGATGCATTCGCGGGGGGATGCCGTCCGTGTCCTGGTGCTCGTCGACGGGATGACCGATGCGCGCGCCATCTGGCGGCACGCCGTGGACGACCCGGACGTGGTGGAGGATGTCCTGTTGGCCCTCGCGGCCGGCGTCCCCGGTCGGTGAGGAGAAGGGGTCGCACGACGACACTGCGGCTTGTTGGTGGGCGTCCGGGGGCGTGTGGTCGACCGTAGTGGGGGTGACTGCGCTGATTGGTTCCCGTGTCCGTGTCGTTGTTGTGATGGCCGTCGTTGTGGTGGCGGTGCTGGTGTGGGCGTTGGTTGGTCCGTCCTCAGGGGTGGCTGGTCGGGAGTGGCCGCACTGGGATGGTCCGTTGGCGGCCGATGATCTGCCGCCAGCGGTTCGTGCGGTCCCCGTCGACCCGGCCGTTGCCGTGGTCGGGTTGGACGATCCGGTGCGGGTGCTTCCGCCGGACCGGGTGGTGCCGGTCGATGAGGTGGACGGCTGGGCGGCGCGGTCGTGGCCGGTGGTGAACGTGGGCCAGTGGGGCCGGTGGGCCGAGGCGACTGGGGCGCCCGCGGTGCTTGTCGCCCAGGCGTTGGATGGTCAGTGGCCGCGCAGCCTCCCGGTGCCGCCGACGGGGTTCCGTACTGATGGGGGGTTGGCATCGGGCGGCGCGGTACTTGAGTCCGATGGCCGGTTCGGTGGGTGGTGGCGATTGGACTGGGCTGTTGCTGATGGCCGGTTGTTGGGTGATCCGGCGGCCGGACCGGTGGTGGTGCCTGGGGGGCCGGTGCTGCCTGATGGGGGGCCGTTGGACCCCGGGGAGGTGTCCTGGCTGGCGGTGACCGACACGCTGACGGCGTTGTTGGAAGGGGCGCGTGTTCCGCATCGGGCGTGGACGTTCACGATCGCTGATCCGGTGGAGGGTGTGGGCTGGTCGGAGGTGACGTTGCATCCGGTGGTGCCGGGGTCGTTGCGGGCCGATGTTGGGTCGTCGTTGCGGGGGTTGCCAGCGTCGACGGTGCGGATGGTCGCTGGTGAGGAAGGGCCGGTGGTCGTCGGGGTGGACCTGCACGTGGCCCGGTGGGTGCACGAGGAGGTGCCAACCGATCTGGGGGCTGGGTGGCCCGAGACCGGCGCTGCCGCTGGTGGGGCGGCCGGTGAGGGTGTGGCCCGGGTTGATGGTGACGAGGGGTTGGTTGTGGGGGAGGGGGCAACCGGGTTGGGTGCGCTTGTGGTGGCCGATCTGACCGGCACTTCGTCGATGGATGGCCTGTTGACGGTGCCGGCGGGGTTGTGCTTGGACCTGCCCGGCCCGGTGCTTGACCGGCTGGTGGGGTCTCCGCGGCTGCTGGCCGGCCCGAACCTGTCGGATCTGTCGGCGGTGCCGGGGGCGATGGACTCATGTGATTGGTCGGGGCCGGATGGGTCGGTCACGGCGCTGCTCGCTCCGTACGGGCCGGCTGACGGGGCGAAGCCGGTCGCCCCGGATGGTGGGTCGGTGGTCCCGGTGGCGGATGGCTGGGCGATGGTGTACCCGCAGCCGTACGGGGGGACGTGGACGATCCAGCTGGTCTGGGACGATGTGGACCGGTCACTGGTCATCGACGTCACCACCGGCGGTGCGACCCCGGACTTGCTGGTGGGGTTGGCGCAGGAGATCGCCGATGGGGTGCCGCCGGGTTGGCACAACACGATCCTTGGCGAGGTGGTCCGCGACTACCCGGACCGGTGACGGTCTGGTGGGCCTGGTGGTCACGGGCGGGATCGGCCCCGGGTGCGGCGGGGTGCAGGACGGGGGTGGCGTGTTGCCGGTGGTGGTCGACTGTGAAGGGGCATGAAGCACTCACTGTTCGTCCTGGCCCTCGTTGTTGTCTCGGCGTTCGCCGCACCCACCAGTGCCGAGTCGTCTGCGGGTCCGAATGAGCGGGCGGTGGCTGCCGACCTGTTTCGGTTCGCCAACGATGAACGGGCCGAGCGTGGCATCGCCACCGTGGCGTGGGACGACGGGTTGGCTGAGGGTGCGCAGGAGTGGGCTGAACACCTGGCGGAGACGACTGGGCCGTGGGAGATTTACCACTCACCACAAGCGGGTGCGCCCGGGTACGGGTACGACTCGATCAGCGAGGCGGTGCACGCGTTCTATTACGGGTACGGGCCGTTCGACAGCCCGGATGACTTCACTGCTGGTCGGCCGCATGAGTGGTGGATGGGGTCGGACGGCCACCGTTCGGTGATCCTGGACGATCCGCGGCGGGCGATGGGGGTGGGCGTGGCGTGCCACGAGGGCGAGTTCGTGGTGGTGGAGTGGTTCGGTTGGGTGTCGGAGGACGGTCTGGGGGAGGGGGGCGTGCCGCCGGCCGAACCGGTGGTGCATGACGATCCCGCTGAGGGTGCCTCGTGTGCGACCACGACCGGTGAGTATCCGGACCCGGCACCATCTCCGACGCCGACCCCGACGCCGACGCCGACCCCGACGCCGACGCCGACCCCGACTCCGTCGCCGTCCCCATCGCCATCGGAGTGGCTGACGATGACCAGGCGGGCCGGGGCGAACCGCTTTGCGACCGCGGCGGCGAACGCTGACGTGGTGGTCGGCACCTACGTGATCGCGTCGGGGGAGAACTGGCCGGACGCCGTGTCCGCCGCACCCGTGACGTTGGATGACGGGGCCCTCCTGCTCGTTGAGCGTCTCCGGGTGCCGGCGGAAACGCGTGACGTCCTGGTCAACACCCGGCCGGAACGGCTGGTGCTGATGGGCGGGACCGCAGCAATCTCCCCGTCCGTCGAGGCCGAACTTGCCTCCTACGCCCCCGGTGCCCAGGTGGTCCGGCTGGCCGGTCCCGAACGGACCACGACCGCAGCGGCTGCGGCAGCATGGGCGCCGCGGACCGGATCGGTCGTCGTCGTTGATGGCGGCGAGGTGTTCTCCGGGATGCTCGCGGGGTCGTCTCGTCGCGGTCCCGTGCTCCTCGTCGGCCCCACCGGTCTGCCCAACGAGGCAATCAACCACTTGCGGGAGGCCGACATCAGCCGTGCCTACGTGTACGGGTCGGCACGGTCCAGCGAGGGGTTGGCCAACCAGCTGCTCACCGAAGGGGTGCTGCAGGTCAACGTGCCCGGCGACTCCGAGGCCGACCCAGACAGGACGTCGCACCGGCATGCCGTGGACGTCTACCGGTCGGCGTCGCGCGCGGTCATCGCCTCGGGCGCGTCGTGGCCCGACAGCCTCACCGGTGCCGCCTATGCGGCGCGTGAGGGACTGCCGTTGCTGTACGCGATGCCGGACGAGTCGACGGACTGGTCGGTGATCGACGAGCTCGGCACGAACCATGTTCTCGTGATCGGTGGGACGGCTGCCATCCCCGACGGTGCCCTGCCCCAGTGATCCTCCCCTGCTTGTAGTCGGTGCTTCCCGCCGTCTGGCTGGTGGCCGCAACGGTGTTGGCCCCCTGGGGTGGACGGACCGGGTATGACTGCTGCGACGAAGATGTGCGGCCATGCGGCGGGGGCGGGTGGCCATCGGGCGGGTGCGGGTATCCCTGGTTCGGCTCGTCCGCTGGGCAGGGTGCGTCGGCGGGTCGGGCTGCGGACCGGATCGACGCGGCGGCCCCGGGCCCGGGGTGACGCAGCGTATCGGGCGGACCACCGTGAACGGTGGCGGTGCCGGGTCGGCGCGGTCGTCCGACCCCGGCGTGTGTGTCCAAGCCTCGTCAGTCCGATCCGGCACCCGTCCAACCCCTATCCCTTGGCACGGTCCGCCGTGCATGACCGGTCGACCATCACCCCCATGAACCTGACCCGACTTGCACGCCGGCGCCGCACCAGAGGTGTGGAGATCGTTCAACTTGCGGTGGTCCTGGTCGTGGTGGGGATTCTGACGTCGGTGTCATACGGGCTGTTGCGCGAACCGGCGGACGCTGCGCGTGACAACTACGTGGACACGACGTTGCGTGCCATCGACTTGGAAGCGCGGGCGCGAGCCCGGCAGTCGCAGTCCGGCAACCCCGCAGAGCACCTGCTGACCGTGGTCGCGGACACGATCACGATCCCGGAGCAGGAACTGGCGCTGGCGGTGGAGGAGGAGCAGCGGTTCCGTCTGGTCGTTGTGCGGGACGCCCCGTCGTTGGGGGACGGCAGGGTGGTGCTGCTGCGGTTCGGGTCCTGCGCGGCCCTTGAGGTGGACCCGACTGGGCGGCGGCCAGGGGATGTCGATTTCGGTGCCTGTGAGGCTACCGACGTCATCGCCGGCGGCCCCTTCGGAGACTGACGGCCACACGGGGAAGCGAGCAGCCCCAGCTGAAATGTCGGGTCAGGTTACACCTTCTCCAGTTTTCTTCACGGGACACGGAGTGGGCACCAAAAGCGCAGGTCATAGGCGGTTTTTGCATTTCGTTGGGACCGGTCGGGTGACGGCGTCAACTGGTCACGTAAGCGCCTCAAGGCAGCCCTTTCGGCCAATCCCTCGGAATGACCCAGTCGGACACACGACCGCCTGCGGGACACCGCACGGGAACCGGACCGACAGGGCTGAAGGCGCATGAAGAACGACGACATCCAAGACTGGACGCAGCAAGTTGTTGGCGACGCGCTCGCTGTCGCCGCGATCGAGCGGGCATCGGCCAAGGCCGACACCTCGCCGGAGATCCGCCGCATCGCCGACACCGTCATCGGCAACGACCGGATCAGCGACCCCGCCGACGCCGACCTCGGTGACCTCGACGGAATCAACGGGCACCTCCGGGGTGACCGCTTCGACGTCACCACCGTGGGCCTACGCGCCGGGGCCGCCATCGACGAGTACGCCGCGCTCATCATCGGTGACACCATCAGCGCGTCTGACCGGCAGCGGCTGCGCCGACACGCCGTCGTGTCGTGCCTGACCAGCGTGACCGACCACGCGTTGCTGCGGGCCTCCGCCCGCTGGTGGCTCGCCGTCCGCGCCGCCGTGGACGCCACCCCCGAGCAGCAGCGCACCCGCTTCGCCGACATCGAACTGAACGAGGCGGTCACCTCGATCTTCGCGTTGGGGGCCGGCCCGTTGGCCAACAAGCGGGCGCGTGTCTGGCGGCACGGTGCCACGACCGAATGGGACGACCTGCTGCAGGCCGCCCGGCTCGGGATGATGATCGCCCTCGACAGCTACGACCCCAACCAGGCCCCCCTGTCATCCCACGCGCACTTCCGGATGCTTGACCAGGTCCGCGACGAGGTGTGGAGCAACGAGCACCCCCACCTGACCCGTGCCGCGTTCAAGGCCAAGCGGGCGATCCTCAAGACCGCTGAGCGGGTGGAGAACGAAACGGGTCTGCACCCCCACGACGAAACCCTCCACGGACTCGTCGTCGACCGCCTCGCCCGGCGACCCAAGCCGATCCTTGTCAACAAGCAGGCCGTGGCACAGGTCCTGATGCCGACCAGCACCGTCAGCCTCAACGCCACCGCCGGCGGCGACGACGGCGACGAGTACCTCGACCTGACCGCCGACACCGCAGCCGGTCCGGTGGAGGTCGTCGAGTACCTCGACACCCTCGCCAAGGTCGACGAGATCATGACCAAGGTCCTGGACCCCGAACTGCGCGACATCCTCCAGCGCAACCACGGACTCGGCGGCTACGAGCCGCAGGACCTCTCAACGATCGGACAGACCTACGACCGGTCCCGCACCTGGGCCGGAGGACAGAGGAATCGAGCCCTGAGCATCATGCGACACCCCGTTCTGCGCCGCGAGATCGAAGGGGCCCTGGCGGACCCCAGCCACCTCACCGACGGCACCCCCATCCTGGCTGACGCCAAGTCGGCGCGACTGTCGGAGCGCCAGGCCTACGTCGCCCGGTGGCTCCTGGGCCACGGCGGACCGCCGGAGTCCGGCACCCCGCAGCAGCGCATCGACAAGGTCGCCGACCGCATGAAGATCTCCTCCGAGGAGGTCAAGTGGATCGCGATGACCGTCAAGATGGTGATGACCGGCAAGATCCCACCGACCGACGCGCTGTACGCCCCCGCGACCAAGGCGGCCACCGGCGCATACCAGCGCGTTCGCGACATGGCCGACGAGGTCCGCGGCATCCACGCCGAGCAGCAGGCACGCGCCGAACGTGCCCGCGCCGCCGCCGCGACCGCCACCGGGGACGCCGCCGACGTCGCCCGCAAGGACGCCGCTGACGCCGCCAACACCGCCAACATCGCCCGGATCGCCGCGTCCGCGTGCGAGGACGCCGCCGACACGCTCGTCGACATCATCGAGAGGCTCGAGGAGTGGGCGGCCGGTGAGGAGACCGCCTACCGGCACGGCCGCGCCCGGCTGGTGTTCGAACCCGTCGCGATCATGGAGGCCGCGTTCGCTGCGGCGCTGCAGGCCAAGCAGGCCAGTGCCCAGACCGCACGTGCCGCAGGCACCGACGCGGCCGCCGTTGCCGCAGCCGTCGAAGCCATCCAGCCGGTGGACATCCCTGAGCCCCCCAAGCGTCGCCGCAGCCGTCGTCCCGCGACCAAGGCCAAGCGGAAGAAGCGCACCGTCGTCAAGACCGACGACAAGGGCTGCTCGGTGATCGAGGACGGCGTCAAGTGCGGCGAGGAACACTCGGCGATGGGATGGTGCAAGCGGCACCACTCCCGCTGGTACCGCACGGGTACCCCAACGGGAATCGAGTCGGAGCGTGCCGACTGCACCAAGGACGGCTGCACCGGCAAGTGGGCCAAGGGCGGGCTGTGCAACGCCCACTGGAAGGTCGCCAAGGCGCAGCGCGAAGCCGCCAGGGCCGCCAAGAAGGCCGCAGCCTGAGGCACCCGGGCAGGCCGCGGCCGACCATCTGACAAGTGACCGCTGCCCTTCTTGCCGTTCTCCTTGCCGCCATGAGCGGCGCTACCGCCGTGCGGTACGCCGGACGACGCCTGCCCCACGTGCCGGTGGACACCAACACCACCGCTGAAGCCCGCTACCTCGCCGCCTACATCGCCTGCGCTGACCTAGCCGGAAACGACGCAATCAGCGTCGACGGCGACGTGTTCAGCCTCCCCGAGCACCGCGACCTGCACCGTGCCGTCAACGGAGGAGCCGGGGTCCCGAGTGAGTTCCCTGCCGGCGTCGCAGAGGCGGCCGACGCCGACACCCACGCCGCCGACGTTGCCGAGTTGCGTGCCGTGGCTGTGTCCGGTGACCCGCGCGACTCCCTCGCGCTGGACTGCCTGCTCGCCGCCCACACCGGCCGGCAACTCACCGGACGGATCGAAACGGTCGTGGCCAACACCGCCGATGACCCGCAGGAACGGTTCGAACGGCCGCTGGTCCGCGCAGCCTGGAACCCGCCCGCCGGTGCCATCACCGCCGGTGCCGTCGTCGCCGCCGGCCTGACCGGTGTCATCGCGACACAGGCCGGGGTGGCCGCCGCCGCCGCACTCATCCCGTTCGTCGCCGGCGGCCTCCTGCTGGCGGTCATCGACTGGGCGACCGCGTGGGTCGACACCGGGATCGCCAAGATCTGGGCGGCCGTCACAGTCGTCGCTGTGGGCGCCCTCGTCGCCTCCAACGCCGCAGCGGTCAACCCTGCGGCCATCGGTGCCGTCGCGCTCATCATCGGCGTCCACGAGGCGGGCGGAGCCGTGATCCGCAACCGCCGGGGGGTGGAAGGTCACGGACTCGGCGACACCCTCGTCATGCCGTTGCTCGCCGGGGTCCCCTTGGCGCTTGCGACCACCGGCACCGGCCTGCTCGGCGTTGGCCTGGCCACCGCGCTGGTGATGGCCGTCTGGGGGGTGACGTTCATCGGCACCGCCTGGTGGACGACCCGCGCCACCGGGCAGTCAATGCTCGGCGTCGCACTTCCCGCCGTTCCGGCCTGGACGGTCGGGCCGGTCCTCGCCATGCCCGTCGTCGCACAGGCCTTGACCATCGCGAACCTGTGAGCCCCAGATGACCCGAACCCTCGCCATCGCAGCCATCGCCCTGGTCGTCGTGTTCGCCGGGTTGCCGGCGACCGCGGACGACGACCACACCGACGGTGGGGCATCCGGCCTCGGGCCGTCAGGCAGCGACCTGACCGTTGCCGAACTGCTCGAGCGGTCGCAGGCGTTGACGTTGGACCACCGTCACGCCATGAGCCGCATCGCAGCGCTCGACAGCCTGCTGCCCGGCACCGCCGACGTCACCGAACCGTTGGTCGCCGACCACTACGAGCAGCGGGCCGCCCAGCTCGACATCGACCTGTACGTGGCCACCGTGGAGTTGCAGAGCGCGGCCGCAGCGGCCGTGCCCGACGCACTGGATCAAGCCGCCACGTGGTTCGACATCGCCGGCGGGACCACCGATGCACCCCCGGTCCCCGAGACGCTGCTGACCGCGCCGCTGGACGCCGACCCTCTCGCGTTCGCCAACCCCGCGACCGGCGACACGGTCGGGATCGGCACGGGCCTGTCGCAAGGCGGCGGGTACGTCTGCCCCGTCGGTGGCCCCGTCCGGTTCATCAACGACTGGGGGTTCCCGCGGTCGGGAGGACGGACCCACAAGGGTCTGGACATGTTCGCCAGCATCGGCACGCCCCTGTTGGCCCCGCGCGACGGCGTCACCAACCGGATCACCTACACCGATACCGGCCTGGGCGGCATCACCGTCCGCATGGTCGATGACGACGGAATCTACTGGTACCTCACCCACCTGTCGGCCGTCGCGCCCGGTGTGGTGCCAGGGCAGAGGGTGGTCGCCGGGCAGGTGCTCGGGGCGACGGGGAACACCGGCAACGCCAGATACACGCCCCCCCACTTGCACGCGCAACGCCACCCTGGTGGGCCCTCCAGCCCGGCAGCCCCCCTGTACGAGTTCATGGTTGCCGCCTGCCAAGGCAACTTCTCCACCGCGATCCAGCAGGGATAGGGCGGCTCAAGACCGTCCGTCCCACCGTCGGGGCCGGATTCGAGTTGTGTGGGTGCCGCCGGGGGTGCTGTCCCGACGCGAGGCGGTGGGCGAAGGCCAACGCGACCAAATCTCCGGTTCCGAACGGCTGTCACACCCTCGGGCTCCCTGGTTCCGTCGAACCGGGTGGACTGACCGGCCGCATGCGCAACCCGCACCCGGGCAGCCCTCCGCCAATGGTGACCGGTGAAGCGGCCGATCAGGAGCACCGACACGATGTACACCCAGACCACCCCTGTTGCTGACGCACGGATTGATGACGACGTCCTGCGTGTCGTCGACTTCGACGACAACCTCATCGTCATCGACACCGACGGCCGGATGCCATGGATGGTGCTTGACCGGGAAGGCGGCCTGGTCGGCTTCCACCCGCACGACGACACGACCGCAGCGGCCTGGATGGAGCTCGCGCGCAGTCTGGCGTTGGCCGCCGCCTGACCCGGGCGGCCGCCGCGTCGACTGCCCCGACAAGGGTCCCGGTCGACCATCAACGGCATGGGTCGATCGGATAGAACGCGCGGGTTCACACTGGTTGAGCTCGCCGCGATCGTTGTTGTCGTCGGCATCCTCGCCGCAGTCGCGATCGTGGCGGTCAACCGGGCCCGCGAATCCAACGAACTGACGTTGGCCGACCAATCGGTTTCCTCCGTCGCCGCAGCCCAGTTCGACTTCGCAGACCGCTACGGGACGTATACCGACTGGCCCGCCGACCTTGACCTTCCTGACGGGCCCCAGGTTTCCGCTGGACCGTCAGACCGGTCCGGCGTCGTCTCACTGGCCATGTCCACCGACGGGGCCATTGGCCTGGCCGCCGGCAACGGCTCCGAGTGCGTTCTCCGGACCATCACCTCCCCGTTGGACGGCGCGTCGGTGACCGAACGGACCGTCGGCGACAACGTCTCCTGCTCCGGTTCCTCAGCGCTTCCCAGTGGATCGGAACGAACTGTGCCCGAGTCGAGGCTGCCGCTGTGAGCGGCTACCTGGGAATGACAGCGGACGTGGTCCCTGCAGACGCAGCAGAGCTCGTTGAAGCTGACCTGCGGCAGCGCCTTGGCATGCTCAGGGCAGCGGTGTCGGCCCACCATCCCGACGCCGACCCGGAAGAAGTCACCGCGAAGATGTTCGACGTCTTGATGGAACAGGCGGCCCAACGTCTTGTTGACGCCGACCTCGACCCCAACAGGGAACGCTGCCTCGAGCTCCTTGCCGAACGCGGGGTGTTGCGACACCTCGACACACCATGGGCCCGTATCCGATGAGTCGCCTGTGCGCCGCCCTGGTCCTGTTGGGCTTGGCTTCCGCTGGCTGCGGCGAGGCCACCGACCGCGACGCGCTCGTTCGCAGCGAACTGGTGCAAGCCGCCGAGAGCATCGTTACTGATCCGGGAGTGGCGGGCAGGGATCTGCCGGCCGGTATCGACGTCCACGCCACGGCCCCGTCCGGAGACGATGTGGCGGTGGCGACCCTCACGGCGCAGGGGCCGTCGGGAACCTGCTACGCCGTGGAGGTGGCGTTCCCCGCCGGATGGTTGCTCGACGGAGACCAGGCCCCAGCAGCCGGAACGGTTGAGCCCGTCGACTGCTGACCGGCGACAGCAGTGTCGATCCGGACGACCATAACGAACACCCCCGTTCCCTTCGGACCTAGGAAGGCCACCCCGATGGCAGACATGACTTTCCTCGGCACCAACGTTGACCTCGACGCCGAGCGGTTGCCGTTGGAGTACACCCGACTGGTCAAGCGCGTGAAGCAGATCCGTCTGCGGTGGCTCAACACCCCGCAGCAGGACCGGACCCTGGACCTGCTGAAGGAGTTGTACAGCGACCTGCAGAAGCAGATGGTCAGGGACGAGGACGGCAACCTGTGGACGGTGTCGCCGTTGGACCTGCAATGGCGGGTGAGGACGCCCACCGCGAAGAAGTGGGCGGCTGGACATCCGAGCGTCGGGGTTCGTTGATGCGAGTGTCCACCGCAGTGGACCCGGGGACGTTGCGGGGCAACGGGAGGACCGGCTGACCGCCCGGTAGGAGAGCGGCGCACGGAATGTGGATGACGGAACGCCCCCGAGCCCGTGAGCACACCATGTCCGATCTCTCCGTCATAGCGACAACCAGCAACAACTGGATCAACGATGCTGAGTGCGTCACCTCACCGGCCGTGGCCCGTGAACTGGTGGGGTTCGGCGGGCCGCGCCTGTCGGCAGCCGCGACGCTGACCTGTCGGTTGTGCCCCGTCCGCGTCGACTGCCTGATCACTGCGTACGACGAGGGCAGCGAGTTCGGCTACTTCGGGGGCATGTCTCCCGCGGCGCGCCGGCGCCTCCGCACGGCCGAGGCTGCCGTCAGCCAGCTCGTCCGTGACGGCGAGGTGCCGATCGAGGCGATGGACAAGCTGAACCGGCCGGGCCGTCCGGTTGACGCGTTGGCCTGACCCCAGCTGGATCTGTCGTTCAAGGCCGCCCGTCGGGGCGGCCTTCCGCATGCTCAGGGGCAACCGGTGTCGATGGGGCAGTCGGGGATGCGGGTGAGCGCGTACAGCGACGCCAAGGACCCATCGGCCAACGCGGCACCATAAACGACGGGTTCGTCGTAGAAACCGGCGGCCGAGCCCAAGGGCCCACCTGCCGGGTAGACCGTCACGGGCAACGGTGGGACGATCTGGCCACCGGACCACCAGGCGGGCGCGAACTCCTCCAGCGTTGCCGAACGGTCGGGCCGCGGGGACCGGGCGACTTCGACTCCGTCGATCACGACCGAAACGGTGACGTCATCGGGGTTGTACCGGCAGGCGAACAGGTGCCAGTCGGCGGGTTCGTCCAGCAGGTTGTCCCAGGTCCTGCCGGTGGGGCTGGACGCGTCGCGTGGGACCGCTTGAGTGAAGTCGGGTCCCGAGGGGTCGCCCAAGGTGCACACAGGCACATCGGTGGTGAACCCGAGCGTGACGAGGGTGTCGGTGCCATCACCGATCTGCATTGCCGTACCGGTACCCGGGTCACCCGAGGGGTAGCGGACGAACGCGGCCACCGTCAGCCCGTCGGTTGGGTTTGTGTAGCCGGCGTCGTCGATGGTGGACACGGCAGCGGCCGACAGGTCCAGGGCACCTTCGCCGGTGCGGATGGCCGAGGGCACGTTGATGCCGGTGAATCCGTCTGGAGTGGGGCCGGGGGGCAGGTCGGCGTCGTAGTCGCCGGCGGCTGCGGGGCCTTGCGCCAGGGTGCCGGCGGGGTTGGCGGGGCCACCGAACTCGGCCGCGAGGGTCGTGGCGCCGATGGTGTCGTCGAATGGCCACCATCCTCCGGGGCGGAGTCGCCTGATGGCTTCGTTGACCGGCCCGTCGCACGGCCCGACGGCCGACTGCTCCACGGTCGGGTCGGGTGCCACTGCCATGACGGCGCATGGCAGGCCGTCGACGGACGGCAGGGTGATTCGAACATGGGTGCCGGAGCGGTCGGTGATCGGTAGGTAGTCACCTGACGGGTCGAGCGCAACTGGTTCCACGGTGTACCCCGACCGCCTGTTCGCGGCGGAGACGACGGCTTGCAGGGCTGCCCGGACCCCGACCTCCTGGGCGTTGGCGAGGCTGCGGGACTCCTCCCAGATGTTGTCGAGCTCCGACATCATCGCGCCCTCGCGGGAGCGCTCGGTGAACAGGCGTCCTCCGAGGACGGCGATTGTGGTGAGCACACCGATGATGGCCAGCACCCCGGCGATCTCGACGAGGGTGAAGCCGCGGGTGGCGCGACGGGGGAGCGTCTGCATCAGGACTCCCTTGCGGCCACGATGACGAGTTCGGCTCCGGGCTGGTCGGTGGTGGCGACCCGCCAGCGCCAGTCGGTGCCGTTGTCGGTGGCCAGCGACGCGTGGCGCGGCCGGAAGGTGCCTGAGGGCGGAACCGACGAACCGTCCAACACCTGCCCGTCGTTGATCGCCGCTGCGACTTCGTCGCCGCCGATGGGATCGAACTGGATGGTGTCGGCCGTGACCGGCAGCACGGGGAGATCCCACGCGACAACTGTGCCGTCACCCGCGATGGTGACCGACCCGGCGAGCGACTCGATCCACGCATCGGGGCCGTCATCCAGCAGGAAACGGTAGGCAACTTCGAGGTCCCATCCGACCTGGACGGATTCGCCGTCGGGGTTGGTGAGTCGCGGGCGCGGCGGGCCGGTGACGGGGTCGACGTCGGCGCCTGCGGCTGCGGCGACCGCTCGGGCATAGCGGGTCGCGATGTCGGTGGTGTCAACGGAGTCGTTCAGGTCGATGGCCGACGGCGGCGACCAGTAGGAGACGAACCGGCCATCCTCGACGGCGCTGGTGGTGACTCCGATGTCGACATCCAGTGTGCCGTCGTCATCGATGCGGTCGTCAAAGGCCGCGGGGGTTAGGTCGTCGGCTGCGTCACCGATCCGCAGGACCGGCACCCCCGACGCCTCGATGACGACCTCTGACAGGTCGATGTCGACGTCTGCCCAGGCCGACAGGTCCTCGGCCAGTGGGTCGGCAGGAAGGACTGCCGGGGTATCAGGTCCAGCGGGCTCGGCCTGATCGCCTGTCGCGTCATCGCCGCCGGCGAGCATCATGACGGCAACGATCGCCGCCGCGGCCAGCAGGAGCGCGCCTCCGGCAACGAGGGGGATGTTCACCGGGTGGGCAGGGTCATCCCGGTCGGGGGTGGTCACGGATGAACTCATCAGCGGTCATGGTCGGCCGAGACGAGGTCCGCGCACGGACTCGCGGTGTGACGTTTTCGGGGTCGCCTCCGACAGTAACGCCCATGGTCCTGCTTGCTTCTCCCGCGCGTGCGCGTCGCGGGTTCACCCTCGTTGAACTCGCAGCGGCGATTCTTGTCGGTGCGATCATCGCCTCCATCGCTGTAACCGGGTTCCGGGTGTTCGTTGACCGCACCGAGGAGAGATCCATTGACGTCACGCTGCGGTCGGTGGAAGACACCGCCATCAGGTTGGCCGCCACCGGTTCCCCGTCTGACCACCTCGATGTGGCGATCGCGGAGGCTCCGGCTGATCTGCCCGGCACCGTTGATCTGTACGCCCTCAACGGTGACAGCGGGGCTGACCCGTCAACGATGTGGAACCGGTTGGTCTACGTCGACAACGAACGGTTCGTCTGCAGGACGCTGATCGTGCTCGACGACGGCGCCCAGGGCCCGATCTTCGACGCGGATTGTGACCACCCGAACAGAGCTCCGGTCATTCCTGCCGGCGTGACCTCCCCGCCTCCTGCGCCTGCAACTGGACTCGTGCCTCCCGGACAGCCGTCAGGCCTGGTGACAGATGACCAGGTCGAACTCACCTGGGGGGACCCAGGCAACTCCGGCCAGTTGTCCTACAGGGTCTGGTACCGGGACGCCGGATCGACCGACGTGTGGAACGTGTCAGGGGTCTCGGGCACCAATCAGTACACCCACGGGGGGCTACCAGTCGACGTGTCGGGTCCCGGTGTGGAGTTCGCCGTCTCGGCGTTCACGGCTGCCCGCGAGTCCGACCGATCCGAACCATCGGTGGCCTACACCGGGACCCCTCCGGCGCTGCTGCCCCCATCAGGCCTGCAACTGCTGGCCTCACCGGCCTCCATCGAGGCGCGTTGGACCCCATCGGCCAGCGCCGGGGTCACCCATTCGGTGCTGTGGCGCGGCGACGGAACCTGCACACCCTCGACCTGCGTTGCTGCCAACGTCATCGAGGTGGCACGGGTTGCGCAGCCGGGCGGGTCCCACACCGACACCGGTGTCGAGCCGGGGGAGACCTACAGTTACTGGCTGACCGCAGTTGGGCCAGATCCCGTTGACCCCGCAGGGGGCGAGCGGTCGTCGGTCACGTCGTCAGCGGTGTCGGCCACCGCCGATGCCACCGGTGGGCCGGGACGGCCGACCGGCTTGTCATGGGCGCAGGAGGGCAGCGACCGGGTTCGGCTCACCTGGGATGAGCCTGGCGACATCCAGTCAGGTGACACCTACCGGATCGTCCGGGATGGCAACCAGGTGGCTACCGTCCCCTCGAGCACGACGACGTGGGTCGATCCCGGCCCTCTTGTCCAGGGCAGGCCGTACCGGTACACCGTGCAGACCGTTCGTGGCGTTGAAACCTCCGGTGTTGCCGGGCCCATCGAGGCGGTCCTGACCGACAACGAACCACCGGCGCCACCCACCTCCTTCGGCGCCCAGATCGGCACCGGTGGCTATCCACTGCTTCGCTGGAGGCAGTCGGTGTCCTCCGACGTCCGACGCTACGAGATCTGGCGGATGTCGGTTGCGCCGAACCCGTCACGATCCGGATGGCATCCCGTTGCCACCCTCACCGGTGCCGCCACGGAGTGGACCGACACCGACCCGATGGAGAACGAACCGGTCCGCTACCGCATCCGTGCGGTTGATGCTGACGGGTTGGCCTCCCCCTGGGTTGAAGCCGGACCGGTGACCGCACCCGACCAGACCGGCCCCGAACCGCCCGAGTCGATCCTTGCCGGCGGCGTCCAAGATGCCATCGCGATCGGTTGGGACCCCAGCGACTTCGCCCCCAACGATCTGGACGGCTACACCGTCCAGCGGCTCCTCTCGGAGTTCGACGACGCCACCGTTGACGCCACGTTCGACATCCCAGGCTCACAGCCACCGTACGCGTGTGACCCCTCGCAGGTCGCCAGTCCGCCCGACACCTCCGGGTTCCCGGTGCAGGAAGACTATCCCGTCTGCTTCGTTGACGACACCGGCAGCTGGGGCACCGAGTACTTCTACCGGGTCCGCGCCTACGACGCCGCCGGCAACTTCTCCCGCTGGGTCGGGCTGTCCGCAGCGTCACAGATCGACACCATCGACCCCGAGCCGCCAACGAACCTTCAAGTGACGGAACGACCGGGAGAGGCCAACCTGAACTGGACCCTTTCGTCGTCCAACGACGTCGTTGAATACGTCATCGAGGCGCAGGCCTCCGGCTACAACGGCGTTGCCCGGACCGTTGGCCCGACAACGGCCTTCGTCAGGCTTCAACTCGACAACGTGCCGACCTACACGATCACTGTCACCGCAGTCGACAAGGCCGGCAACACCGCCGCAGTGACCGGCAGCGCCAACGTGTACGCCCGAGACCTGCTGCCCCCCAACAACCTGACCGCCATCGGCCTGGTCGATGACCCTGACGACTCCACCGGCGACGACGGGATCAGGGTCGAGTGGGAGCACAGCCAACCAGCCTCGGAGGTCTACCAGCGGGCCTACATCCTCTACCGCGACAACGCCTCTCTCGCGCGGGTGACCGGAACTGCCTACACAGACACCACCGCCGTGTACGGCCAGACCTACTCCTACCGCATCGAAACCGTCGACGGGTTCGACCGCAGGTCGGCCAACATCGGCCCTGCCATCGCCAGCCCGGGCGACACCACTCCGCCGTCACCACCGACGAACCTTGCGTTCAGCGGCATCAGCGCCGACCGGTTCACCGTCAGGGTGTCAGGGCAGTCCCCATCCACGGACGTGGACCACTACCGACTCGTCATCATCCGCAACGACTCCGGACAGACAATCGCCGAACGGTCGGTGACAGGGACCAACTCGACCACGGTCACCGGGCTGCAACCCGGCGACACCTACACGGTGGTCGCCTACGCCATCGACCGTGGCAACAACAGCTCGTCTGGCTACTCCGAGCAGGTCACCACCACGACCGGATGCGCCTTCCCGCCCTGCTGAGCATCACCGGCACCGCGTCGGCACCCCAGACAACGATGACGTTCGGCTGCCCCTAACGGGTGGCCGGACGACCGTCACCGGTTGTCCCGACCCCGACCGGAGCGTCGTCATGCCCGACCCCATCGTCCTCATCGTCCTCGCGGCCGCCATCATCCTGGCGATCCTCACCGTCCCCTACGCCATCGTGGTGTATCGCAACATGTTGGCCCGCAGGGAGCGCGAGGGCCAGCTACTCGCCGACGGTGCCGCCTTCGCTGCCGTGGCTGAGCAGGCCCGAGCGGAATCGCGCCGGATCCGCGAGGAAGCAGCGGCCAACGCCGACTCGGCCGCCCAGCTCGGCAGCGAGGAACGCCGGCTGCTCGCAGAGAGGGACCAGGCCTTGGCCGACGCCGAGGAGGCGCGGGCCGAAATCGGCCGAGCGGCTGAAAGCAACGCCGATGCCCGCCGCAAGCGCGAAGCGGCGGAAGCCGCCCGCGATCGTGCAAGGGCGATCCGCGACACCGCAGTGGGACGGGTCGATGTCGCCCATCAGGAGCGCGCTGCTGCGCTGGCCGACCGGGACGCTGCCCGCGCAGCCGTCACCGCAGCCGAGGAGCAGGCTGCGGCGCTGACCGACGAACGGGACGCCGCCGACGCGAAGGTGGCGGAGGCTCGTGCCGACCGGGACAAGGCCATCGCAGCCAAGACCGACGTCGACCGGGAGTTGGCCGAGATCCGCAAGGGCATCGGGGCCACGGAGCAGGAGATCGCTGCAGCGAACGACCGTGCGGCCGGGTACACCGCAGAAGCGGAGAGGGTCCGCATCGAACGCGGACAGGCGCAGGACGAGGTCGAGGCGGCCATTGTTCGCCGCGAGGAACTCGCCGCCGAACTCAACCGGATCGTTGCCGACACCGAAGCGGCCCGCCAGCAGGTCGCTGACGCGGACCCAGATGACCTGCTCGGACGGTTGTCCGCAGAGCAGACCCGCATCGACGGGTTGAACGAACGGATCGTGGAAGCCAAGGCCGAGCGGGACGACGCCCGCGCGGCTGCACGCAACGCCGATACCGCCCTTGCCGACGCCCACCGACGCCTGGAGGCCACGAAGAACTCGGTGGTGCGCGCCGAGCAGCGGTTGTCCGCCATCGAGGACGAACGGGAGAAGTCCAAGGAAGCAGCCGAAGTGGCGCAGCGGGAAGCAGCGGCAGCGCTCACTACCCGTCGGGAGGTCGCCGACGCTCTGGAGCTCCTCAACCACAGCATCGCGGCTGCCGAGGAGGAAGTTCGCGTCGCAACGGCACGACGGAGGGCCGCTGCGGACGACAAGGCCGCAGCCGAAGCGGAGGTCGCACGACTTCGCAGCGAAACCGCCGAGGCCAACGATCGCCTGTCAGCCTGCCAGGCCAAGCATGCCGACCTTGTCCGGCAGACAGCCGCGATCAACGCACGGGCGGCCGAACTGGCTCAGGCGGCAGAGTCGGAGGGGGCCACGGCCGCCAGCATCCGCGACCGCGTGTCTGAGGTGACCAGCGAGATCGCCGAGGCCACCAACGAGCACGCCGACGCCACCGATCGTCTCGAATCGGCAACCGCTGAACTGGCGACTGCGACCGATGAGGTGGAGGCCGCCGAGCGGCAGCTCGCATCCGTCGAGGAGGACCTCGGGTCCGCCGTTGCGACGCTGCGCCGGATCCGTGCGGAACTGGCCAACACCAGCATGCAGGTGCGGGAGACCAACAACCGGGCGGAAGCGATCCGGGGTCGTACCGAGGCCAAGCAGACGGAACTGGCCAGGATCCGGCAGACGTCAACGTCGGTTGGTGGTGAGGTGGAGGAGCAGCGCACCGCCCTGTCAGAAGCGAAGGTCGCTGAAGAGTCCGCGCAACGCGAGTTCGCTGCGGTCACCCAACAGATCGCGTCGGCGCAAACGGCGCTCCAAACGGCTCAGGCGGACCTTGAAGCCGTCACCGAGGTGCTCGACACCACCTTGGCGGACCACGCCGCCCTTGTTGCCGCCGGCAACGAGGCGTCCGCTGAACTTGGCCGGCTGTCCTCGGAGGCCTCCGACCTGCGCCGCAAGATCGAGGCGGCCAGGACCCGGATCGCTCAGGCCGACAAGGACGTACAGGTCGCTCAAGCGCGGGTCACGGCGACGCGGTCCAACTGCGACGACCTCGAGTCCCAGATCGGAACGCTCCACGTCGAACTGGAAGCCATCGACGTCGACGCTGCTGACGCCCTCACGGTGGAAGCGCGGGCCGAGCTGGACCGGGAACGGATCCGTGAGGCGGAGCTGCGGACTCGGTTGGAGGCTGCCCAGACGGCCCTGGAATCTGCTGAACGCAACCTCGCGTCACGGGTCGAGCAGCGCGAGGCGCTCGTTGCGGACATCCGCGGTGTCCGGCAACGGGCTGACAGGATGGCGGAGGAAGCCACGGCGTTGGAGTCCGAAGCGCAAGGCGCCGAGTCGCGTGCGCTGCGGGCAGAGGAATCGCTGTCGCACGCCCGAGCCGAACTTCGTGTCGCCACCTCCCAGATGGAGGGTGCCGTGCAGACCCGGGATGAGGCACGGCAGCGCAAGACGGCAGCCGACGAGGTGCTGGCCGAGGCGCAAGACGGCCTTGTCGCCACTCAGCAGGAACTCGACCGGGCCATCAGCGACCGGGACAACGCCAACGCCGAAGCAGAACGGTTGCACGGTGCACGCGCCGCAGCCGAGGAGGAAAGCGCGCGTCTGCGGCGGGAACTGGTCGCCGTCACCGACGACCTGCGGCTGGTCACCGATGAGATCGAACGGGCCGAGGAACTCATCGGTTCGCTGCGGACCGCCGTCGAGGCCAGCGACCCGGGGCCAGTCCGGGAGCAGCTGGAGGAGGTCAAGGCGGTGCTGCGGAACCGGCGGCAGGAGTTGGCGTCGGTCAACGACGCCAAGGGGGAACAGCAGGCCGCCTACGACGCGCTGGTTGCTGATCGGGAAGCGTTGTCGTCAGAGGCAAGGAACCTGGCCGCGGCGGTCCAGCAGCACGACGTCGACATCGCCAACGCCAAGGGTGAACTGTCGGCGATCGCCGATCTGATCGATCCGTTGCGGGCCGAAGCCGCAACCCTGCGCGGGACCGTGGCCGAACTCCAAGGGGATGTCGCGGCTGCGGAGGCCGAACTCGCGCGACTGGCCGACGAACGCGAGCAGGCCGAGGTCGCACGGGGCGGGTTGGAGCAGGACATCGCTGCGGCCCGTGACGCGGTCGCTCAGGCCCAGCAAACCCTCAATGACAGGGTCGCCCAGGCCGAGCGGGCCAACGAGGATCTTCGCGACGCTGTAGCCCGGCACGATGAAGCGCGGGCAGTCGTTGCCAACCTGCGTGCCGAGGCCGATCGGATCGGCGCCGCCGTTGACGGCCGTGAACTCGCTGCGCTCATCGACGCAGTGGGCGCGGTCGGGGCCACGGTGTCGGCTGCCGCCGACGTTGCTGTCGGCCATGCGGGACAGGGACGCGGGGAACTGGTGGGGGAGGTTCTGGCCGCAGCCACCGAGGAGGTCCGTGCGCATCTCACGGTGGCCGCCAACGCGGTCGGTGTGGCCGCACCGGAACCCAACCGGGCATCCTCAGCCGCCCTGCGGCCGGCGCCTCCCAGCAACGGCCACGTGCCGTCCAACGGCCACGTGCCGTCCAACGGGCTTGCGCCGTCCAACGGCGACGCGGCTCCGATGACCGGGGAGGCCGATGGCGACTACGGGTTCCTCGACGGTGTGGAACTGGACGAGGAACTTCTCGAGACGGCCGCCATGGCTGCAACAGCCAACGGTTCACCGCAGTTGCAGCCGAACCCCACGGCCACCCCGTCTGATGTTCCGACAACCCCACCGTCCTCGGAGTTCGACCCCGAGGACGAGGAACTGCTGTTCGACGAATGATCGTCGGGGAGCAGGCCTAGGGGCAGGAGCCTGCGAGCACCTGCCCGTCACGGTTGCAAGCCGACTCATCAGCGGCGTCGACCTGCACCGCCCCGTCCGGCAGGACCGTAACCACCACCCCGGCGGGGGGCACGGCGTCGGCTCCGTCGCCGGCGACGGCCTGGGCGATCCCAGCTGGGTCGCCGAGAAGCACGACATCGGGGACGTCTGCATGCGTGAAGGCTCCAACGAGCTCGTCCAAGGCCATCGCGCCGGTGTCATCGATGGTGAACAACGCCGCGGGCCGAT
The DNA here is from genome assembly GCF_003344865.1 of Euzebya pacifica. Classification (GTDB taxonomy): domain Bacteria; phylum Actinomycetota; class Nitriliruptoria; order Euzebyales; family Euzebyaceae; genus Euzebya; species Euzebya pacifica. The sequence continues at coordinate 376,295 of NZ_CP031166.1, read as the reverse complement.
CCGAGGACGCCACCGTTTGTTCAGCGACCAGGCGGACCGGCCCCGCCCATGCGGTCCATGCGCCGTCGCTGGCAGCCACGAGGTCGCAGCCGCCAACGGCCGGGTCGCCCGTCGTGGCCCACGCGACCGCGCAGCCCAGCAGGCCCAGGCCGTGGGTCTCCGCCGTGGCGACCAGCTCGTCCGGGGTGGTCGTCGCGGTCGGCCGTGGCCGGTCGAATGCCGCAGCGGCGGCCGGCCGGGTCAACGACGACCGGGCCGCCAGGCCGCTGGTGTCGATCTCCACGGTGACCGTCGTCCCGTCGGGGCCGGACCCGGTGCTGAAAGCCAGCAGTTGGGCTCCGCTGATGGTCACCACGCCGGTCACGGACCCGTCGGACGCGACCGCTGCGTCGACATGGGCGGCCGCAGCGAACCCGTCGGGGCCGGGCGTCGCCGGACCGCTGAGGACAACCGTGCGGTCGAACGCCTCGGGTGAGGAGCATCCGGGCAACACCATGGCGATGATGACGACGGTGACCGCGATGTGGCGCATGGGACAACCGTACGGACCTGCTCCGACACACCGGCGGCGCCTTGCGTACAGGGCGGTTCGCCGTACCGTCGCGCACCTGTGCCATCATCCACAGTCATGAACGACCCCGTGCCTGACGGATGGCTCTATCCGGGAATAAGCCTCGAACGCGAGTTGGAGGCCAACCTTCGCGGCAGTGGGGTCGCCGTCCGCATCGCCGGCCGCATCAAGGGCGTCCGGACTGAGATGCCCAACGCATTCGATCTCGTGTTGCGGACCGACAACGGCAAGGTGCTGTTCCTGTCCAGCGAGGACTTCTCCATCCTTCACCGGTTGCATTCCTCCGGTCAGTTGGAGATGTTCCCCACCGGTGTCGGCAGGGACCACGACGACGTCGATGAGGTCGCGGAACGCGTCATCGACCTGATCCGTAGGGAACCGGTCCTGGCCCCTGCCTGACCCCCGGTCGCGAGTCCGGCGTTCCGGTGGTGGGCCCCCGGACCGGTTACGATGCGCGCTGCCCTTCCCCCGAGGCGCAGGCCACGCGGCGCAACCGACGTTCCCGAACCCCTAGCGAGGCCGACCCGTGGTCGCCGACCTGATCAACCGACTCACTGCCAACGGATTCTGGGTGCCCTACACCCCCGCTGGTGATGTCGTGCACGTCACCCATCCCGATGGCGGACCGGTCCTGCCGGTCGCAGAGGACCCGTGGGTGGCGGGCGGATTGCTGCTGCACATCTCCAAGGACCCGGCGATCCCTGAAGTCATCGGGATGGCCGCGTGGGGCGGGGAGAACCTTCCCGCCATCCTGTCGTTGACCGTACGGCAACAGCACGCGGTGGTCTTCGTCGACACCGACTGCGTCTACACCCTGCTGGACCACGACGACCCGGCGCTGGCCGGCTATGCCGATGTGGTGGTCACCGAGGAGTCCCGCACCGACATCGACGTCTGGTTCAACACGGCCACGCGGTCGTGGTCGCGGGAATCGAGGACCGCGGGGACGGTCACCCTGCGGCGGTGACCGCAGGGTGGAGTTCAGGGCCGGTTGCGGTCGGCACCACGGCAACGATCGAGTCGTAGCCGTACTCCTCGTCCATCACGACCCCGCCGGTTCGGAAGCCTTCGGTGATCGACCGGGCATCGGCGATGGTGACGACCGACCCGTCGATGCCGACGGCAGCGGCCCCGTTGCTGGCGATCTGGGCGATCAGGCGGGGCACGGCAACTGCCGGCCAGTGGTAGCCGACGAGGGTTTCCCCCTTGGGGGTCATCGCCGGGTCGTAGACGCCGAGGAGGTCGTTCTCGCCGACGCAGACCGCGACGTGGAAGGAGTCGGGATCCTCGGCGTTTGGGTGGACATAGAACGGTTCACCTGTGTCCGGAGCGAGGGTCCATGCGCCTGACCGCATGATCGTGGTGAGGAACTGCGAGACTGCCTCGGGGTCTGAGTGGATGGTCATTGGGGATCCTCGCTGATGACGAACCGGTCGGCGGGCAGGGTCATGGCCCGCTGCACCAGGTCCGATGCCTTCTCTGACAGTCGGACCTCAGCCCCGCAGATGTCACAACTCAGGATCACGCCGTCGTCGGTGTCGTGGGCGGTGAGGACTGCGAGGTCACGGGGGCAGGCGATCGGGTGGAGCCGACCGGAGGCTTGGTAGGCGTTGACGAGAGCGGCGTCGACCGTCGTCATGCGGATCGCAGCCACTGGTCGGCGGCTTTCAGGCGGGCTTGGAGTTGACGCACCGATGCGTTGCCGATCCGGGTGATGCCGGCGGTCTGGTTGAGCCTCTGGTTGACGGCCTTGTGGGGTTGGCCGGTCATGCGGGCGATTGCCCTGACAGCTTCGGAGTTGCGGGTGCGGAGATCATCGAGGATGTCGAACGCAGCCACTCCGTCCGGGTCCTCGGCGAACCGGCGGGGAGGCGGGGGCACGGCGATCTCCAAGGCGGGGTCGTCCGCGTGGCGGGGAGGGGTGGACGGTGCGGCCGACCAGGCAGCTTCCACGGCTGCGTCGGGGTCCTGGGGTTCCTCGGCCTGGGAGCCGAGGGCGGCGAACAGCGACACCTGCTCGGGGTCGCGTTCGGCGCGTTCGGCGGGTTCGTCGGCCTCCTCGCGTTTGCGGAGGGTGTGGGTGCGCTGCTCAACGAGTCCGTGGGCGAGGGCGACCAGGCGGATGTCGTCGGGGAGGAACATCCAGGCGGGCTGGCGGGGGCCCAGCTCGGGCCGCCAGCGTTGGATGCGGCCGACGGCCTGGGCGAAGAACAACGGTTGGGTGACGTTGGTGAGCCACACGCCGACGCGGGCGCGTGGGGCGTCGTAGCCCTCGGATGCCTGCTTGACGGTGACGGCGCAGGTGCCGGTCCCGTTGGCGAACGCCTCGAGCTTGTCCTGGCTGGCCGGGTCGTCGGAGACCGCCACGATCGGCTGGTCGCCGGTGATCCGTCGCCACACCCGCGCGATGTCGCGGGCGTGCTGCTGATCGATGCAGAACAGGATGGCTGCGGCGTCGGGGTCGTCGGCACGGACCTTCTGCAGCGTCGACCATGCCTGGGTGAGCGCGGAGCGGACCCACCCGCCGTCGGCGTGCAGGGCCGTGCGGAGCCGCTGGGCCATGAGGTCCTTGGTGAGCGCCTCGGTGAACGTGGCGGTGATCTCACCGCCGGTGGATGCCCGCCAGTCCATGGTCCCGCCGATGCGGGGAAACATCACCGGTCGGACGACGCCGCCGTCGGCCAGGGCGTCGGCGTAGGAGTAGACGAAGTCCGGTTGGAGCTCGCCCTCGGCGTCGTAGGTGGCGAACGGGATGGCGTTGTCGTCGGACCGCCAGGGCGTCCCGGTCAGCGCGATCCGAAGGCCGGCGGTCGCCATGGCGTGCTCCAACGCGTCACCCCATGTCCGGTCGGAGCCGACGTGGTGGTGTTCGTCCATGACCGCGACGGCGTCGTGGGCGATCCGTGCGAGCGGTTCGGTGGCGGAAGCGACCTGGGCGTAGGTGAGCACGATGCCGTGCATGTCGGGCTTGATCCGTGCCCGTCCGTCCCAACGGGGATCCAGCTGCAGGCCGAAGCGGGCCGCGGCACGGGCCCACTGGACCTTCAACGACGACGTCGGCACGGTCACGACCACGGGACGGTGCGGGTTGGCGCGGAGGTGGCGAAGCACGACGGTGAGCGCCCAGGTCGTCTTTCCGCCGCCCGGCAGCACGCAGGCGAGGTAATCGCGGCGGTCGGACGCCTCGATGTCGTCAAGGGCATGCTTTTGCCACCGGCGGAGGCGGAGGGTCGTGCTCACGCCCGCCATGGTCGCGCCTGGTGTCGACGGCGACGCGTGGGACCCGGGTACCGATGGGGCATCGACGCGTCCCCGGTGGCCGTGGAATGACATGGCCATCCGCCACCGACCGGGAGCCTCCCGCCAATGTCCATCTACGACGACCTGTTCTTCGACCGTCTGGGACGCGCCGACTTGCTCACGCACGAGCAGCAGGTCGATCTGGCCAAGCGGGTCGCCGTCGGTGCCGAAGCAGCACGCAGGCTCGCCGCAGGCGACGACGCAGCCTCGCTCGCCGGCCTTGTCGAGGCCGGACGGTCGGCGCGGGCCAAGATGATCGAGTCCAACATGCTGCTCGTCGTGGAGCATGCCGAACGGGGCCAGTACCGAGGGGACCTTGACCTCATCGACTGCATCCACGAGGGCATCTTCGGTCTGACCAAGGCGGTGGATCGCTTCGATTGGACGCGGGGCTACAAGTTCTCCACGTATGCCAAGTGGTGGATTCGGCTGGCGGTCAACCGGGCCCAGGCCAACACGGGATCCACGATCCGTCTTCCTGTGAAGGTGCACGATGCGCGGATCCGGGTGATGGCGGCCTCCCGATCGGTCGATCAGACCGACAGCGTCACCGAACTCGCCGCCGCAACGGGGCTGCCCGACAGGTTGGTGGAGGCTGCGCTCGCCTCCCCGAACGTCGTGCCCGCCGACAGTCCAACCATGGTTGGCGCCCACGAGGAAGGGATGTCCCTCGTCGACTTCGTCGCCGTCGACGACGGGTTCGAGGATCACCTTGTCGAACGTCTGGACCGGGAGCACCTGGCAGGCCTGCTCGAGGAGCGTCTCGGTAACCTCCCCGGGGAGCAGGGTTCCATCATCCGGTCGTTCTTCGGCATCGATGGTCCGCAGCGGACCTTGCGGGAGATCGGCGAGTCCCACGGGTACACGGGCGAGTGGGCCGGGCGCCACAAGCGAAACGGGATGGCCCGGCTCGCGGCCGACCCGGCGATCGCTGCCTGAACAGGAGCGGTGCTCCAGTTGCGTTCCGGCAGCTGTGGGCCACTGTCCAAGCCATCGCAGGACGACCCGGAGGCGACCCGTTGAACAAGGCAGAGCTCGTGGCTGATCTGGTGGATCGCCTCGGGGCGGACAACCCCGACCTGGACTTGACCCACCATGCCGTTGACGCGCTCGTGACGGCGTTCACGGCGTCAATCGTCGAGGCGGCAGCCGCCGGCGACCGGGTAGTGGTGGCGGGACTTGGGACCTTCGAGCTGACCCGACGCAACGCTCGGACGGGACGTAACCCGCACACCGGTGAGGCCGTGCCCATTCCGGCTCGGATGGCCCCGAAGTTCACGCCAGCTGCAGCGTTCAAGCGGGCCGCCGACCGGGTCCCCGTCGCCGACGACGTCGTGGCTCAGCGGGCTGCGGCGTAGAACGCCAGTTGGGTGCCGATGCCCATGCCCTCGGTCGGGTTGTCCACGATCCATCCGTCGGCGGCCAAACCGGCGGCCAGGCCATGGGCCCGGTAGTCCCCGCCGGCGTGGAACTCCACGGTTCCAGAACCCGATGGGTGTCGGTCGCGGAACTGTCCAAGGACCCGTGATGCCCATCGGCGCTTCTCGGCTGCGGATGCCCCGATCAGGGTGACGTCGTAGGGGGAAATGATGTCGTTGGGGTGGATCAGGCCGTGGAGCGCCGACACGACGTACCAGGTGTCGCAGTGGCGTTCGGCCCACGCCCTGCGGCCGGTGAACAGCGGCGACACGTACAAGTCAGCGGCCGGTGCGGGCTGCGCGAGCTTGGCTTTCACGCATCCGATGAGAGCGATTCGCATCACGGTGACGGTAGGCGGTGCCGTCGACGCGACGATGGACGCATGGCGGAACGGACGACGGGTGGTGCCGATCCGACCGTTTGCCGACGGATGGCGGTAAGGCGACGTCGACGGCGGTGAAGGTGTCGGGGGGTGGCGGGCCGGATCACCCGGGTCGGGCGGAACCGACGGTGATCGCCGCTGGCGCGGAATGTCGTGGGCATCCCAAGCGAAAGGCAGCAAGATGCTGCTCATCGGACCCGCATCAGGCAACAAGACACTCCGTCCGGTCGACGGGCACGTGGACGTGGGCGGCATCGAGGTGCCGTACCGCCGCCACCACGGCGAGACCGAGGAGGAAGCCATGGAACGGGCTGCGGCCGCCTTCATGGCCGATGCCGACACGACGTCGTCGCTCACCTCAGGAGTCTGACCCCGGGGAGGTTGCCTCCGACCTTGGGGGACATGACGGATCTTGTCGAACTGCACCTGCCTCTCGCCGAGAGGATCGCTGTTGGCGTCTCACGCAAGGTTCCGCGCCACGTTGACCGTGACGACTTGGTGTCGGCCGCCTACCTCGGACTGGTGCAGGCATCGCGGTCCTACGACCCCGACAAGGGCGTTCCGTTCGAAACGTTCGCCGCGCGCCGCGTCATGGGAGCCGTGTTCGACCAGTTGCGGTCCAACGACATGGTCTCCCGTGCCGTTCGGCGTTCCGCGCGGGAGGTCAGCGCCTACGAGCAGGCATTCATGGCCCGCCACACCCGCCGGCCAACCGTGGACGAGGTCGCCGACGCCCTCGAGATGTCCCCCACGCGTGTCCGGACCGCGCAGCAAGCGGTGACGGCGGCTTTGGTTGAGTACGACAAGGCCGACGGGGTCGCCGCAGACCAGATCTCAACGGAGGAACTCGTGGAGGACCGGGCCATGGTCGACACGATCGTGAACCTCATCGGACTCCTGCCCGAGCGACTCCAGATGGTGGTGCGCGGAACGTATCTGAACGGGATGACGCTCAGGGCCGTCGCTGACCGGCTCGGTGTCACCGAATCGCGTGCCTGCCAGATGCGCAGCGAGGCGTTGCTGTTGATCAGGGAAGCGCTCACCGACCGGCACGGTCCCCAGCCCCGCCGGCGGGAGCCGGTTCTGGCTGCGGTCGCCGCCTGACGCCAACCCGGGTGTGGCCGAGGCCGTCGGCGCAGCGACCGTCAACGCCATGACCTTCCGCCACGCTGCGATCATGGCCCTGGTGGTTCTCGCGACCGCATGCGGTGGGGATGACGCAGCGCCGTCCAGAGCGGGGGTCAACAACAGCAGTTCCGAGGCGGAACTGCCAGCGGCGGCATCGGTGAACCTGTCGGACCCGGAGCGCAACCAGGCGTTGGACGAGCTCGATGCCATCCTTGCGGCCGACGCAGGGCCCGAACCGGTTGACCAGGCGGCCCCGGTTGCGGGACCAGTGCCGACCGAAACCGACCCGGAACCGAACCCCACCGCAAGGCCCACCCCGTCGTTCACACCGGACGCGCCGACGTCGCAGGGGCCGGTGGTCCTGGCTGACGACGGTGGGATCAGGATCACTGCCGAGCCGATCGGCCTGCACCTGTTGCGCATCGACGACGACAAGCCAGCTCTCGCCAGGTGGCCCGGCCGCAACTCCGGGGAGGCATTCGCCAGCCATGTCGTGCATGACCGGTTCGCGGCAGCCGAGATCGAACTCATCGACCCTGGCACCGCAGCGCCACTGCCGGCCGACGCCTACACCGTCGCGGCTGCCGACGGCTGGGTGATCCTCGTCGAGGGGTCGATCGCGGGGCACTCCTATGCGCCTGCCGACGGGTTTGTCATGACCCGATCGGTGTCCTCTGAAGGCACCGAGGGATGGTTCGTCGCAGGAGAGAGCCGCGACGCCAGCCTGTTCGTGTTCCCCACGACCGACGGGCCTCCAGTGCGCGTCGACCTCGACCGGCTCGCCTGAACGGTCGTTTCGCGACAGTCGACTGTCCTTCTCCCCACCCTGAGGGACGGGGATCCTGACGGCCCGGTCAGGTTTGCTTGGGCATGGTCGTGGGCCGCCGGGTAGTTCCCGTTCCGTGGCCCTGACTGGTGTCGGGAGGGTTTGGCGGACCGCCACCGCAGGTTCTGCGGTGGGCACCGTGCGCGTCTGGCCGGAGGGCGGTGCAGTCCCGCTGGCCAGGATGTTGCTTGCCGCGTTGAGGTCGGCGTGGGTGGTGTGTGCACTACGGGGGTGTGGCGCCGGCCGGGCTGGGCTTACCCGGCCCCGCAGGACCGAGCAGCTCAGTCAGACAGGCGCGGCTCGGTCAACTCCAGTCTCGCCCTGTCGAGTTCGGCCAATGGGTCGTGAGGCTTCCGCAAACGCCATCCCGTTGCGATGGGCAGCCTCGGTGTGTCCACTCGAACCTTCTCCACCACGTCGACGAGGGCCTTGTCTGCGGTGACCAGGGCGTCGGCATCGAGGAGGTAATTGGCCAACTGGGCGTCCACCGGCGTGCCGGCTGTTGTCTTTCGGGTTCGCTGCACGATCGACACTGCCGACACGATGACCTGCTGGGGCACGAGGTCCTCCGAGACGTCCTGAAGCCAGAAGCGACGCCACGACGCCCGGTCCGAGGCAACGGCCTTCACGTCGAGGTAGGGGAGTAGCCAGTCCCGGTACGGGTGGTCCGCCGCCTGGAACAACGCGGCCCACGTGTGCGCGTCCGCATCGGCACGCCAAGCGGCGACCGGCCGGCCCTCCCATCCGGGCGTGCCGTCGGGATAGGTGGCCTCGTGCCCGGCACCAGCTATGTGGTGGAAGGGCAGGTCCGTCTCGGCGGCGGCCGCTGCTGCTTGCGCACGTGCTTGTTCAAGCGTGGGGCCGCCGAGCGCTCCGTGTCGCTGTGCTTCCGCGTCGGTGTCGTGAAGGAAGCGCCACCACATGCCCTTCGGGTATCGCCAGTCTCTCCAGTTGTTCTTGTAGTTCCTCAGGTTGGGACGTCGGACCAGCCACTCGGGTCGGTATTGGCGTATGCCGGCGAGGAGGTGCTCGCAGAGTGTGAGGGCTTCTGGTGGGAGTCGTTCCCAGCGGCTGTCGCAGGCCAGCCGCAGCATTCTCTGCCGGGCGTCACGGTCACGGGTCCACAGCATCTCGATCGGGACGGCCGGTGGCACCACGATCGTCGTCCCGGTTTCTTCAACCCAGGCTCGGAGGCTGTTGCGGGATCCGTGGTCGGCGATGTACCGCCACACGTTGGTGTCGAGGATGATGCGCACACAGTTCAGTATGGCGGTGAGGGGGCAGACAGGGATCCTGTGACGGCCCGCGGCCTCGAGCGTCAGGACAAGGCCGGCCGACCTGGTCGTGGTGGGCCGAGCCTGCGCGGCTGCGGGCCACCGGTGAGTGGGTCGGTGTTTGCCCGATCCACTGCGTCGAGCAGCACGGCTGGCCAAACGGCTGACAGCGACAGCCCCGTTTCCCAGTCGGCTGCAGACCAGCCGTAGCGGTCGGCACCGCCGATTGGGCCCCAGTCGTCCATGGTGACTGCCTCTTCGGCACAGGCGGTGAGCAGCCCGGCGAACCCTGCCGGGTCGACTACGGACCGCCGGCGCACGGCAGCGGCCAGGTCGAGGAGCAACCCCTCGGCGTGGTCGTCATCGAGATGTCCGTCCGCGAGAGCGAGGAGTGCCACCGGTCCGGCGTCGGCGACGATCCGGTCGCAGAACACCGCAGCCGTTCCGGGCGGTGGCCAGCCGTCAGCAAGGGTCGGTCCGGGTCCGGGCGACAGGTCGTGCACCCGCACGGCCGATCGGGTGGCGCCCGGCAGCCCTTCGGCTCGGGCAATCCGGCCGCCCCGTGCAAGGGCGACGGCGACGAGGAGTTCCTCGGGGTCCTCTGCGTGGAAGGCGGTGCCGATGACTGCGGGCCCGGTCGCTGGCACCTTGAGGTTCGGGTCGGGGCGCACGAGGCAGGCGGCCGCGTCGGTCCGTCCGCGCAGAACGACGAGTCGCCAGCCGTCGCCGTCAGCGATGACGGTAACCACCGGTGCGTGGTCGACGGGCCAACCATCCTCGGTGGAGGCCACTGCGGCACCTGCTGCGCGGAGCAGGTCGTCGGCGACGGGGATCCGTTCGGCATGGCTGCCACCGAGGAACGCCACTTGGCGCGCAAGTGCGGTCCTGCGATTGCCCATGCGCCAACACTAGCAAATGCTACTGGCATTAGCAATACGCTGATGGTACGGTGGGTGTCGAAGCACCCGGTGTGCATCACCGGGCCCGACGCCCATCACCGCGCCCCCTGGCGGCGTGACGGGCGGGCCCCACGCCCCCGCAACGGGGGAGAGCCACACCTGAACAGGTACGGCAGCCGCCCCAATCATGACGACGAGCACCGTCGCGGACCGGGGCGGGCCAGGGACGCCACAGCAGTCCGCGAGGAGCACGCCATGACCCGCAACGACCCGATCCCGTCGTTCGGTCGCAACGATGACGAGGTCGTCCCGGTGGAACCTGACGCGGAGGACGTCCCCACCGTGTCGACTCCGGCCTCAAGCCCGGTCGTGCTGACCGTGGATGTCCCCGCCGTCTGGGTCGGGTTGGCCGTGTACGGCCAGAACCACAACGGCCGCGACGAGTTGGGGCGGCCGGTCCTCGCCGGGTCCGCCGACAACCCCACCGATCCGCGGGCGCACGCGGCCGACATGCGGGACCTGCCCGCCCTCGACCACGCCGCCGACGGGCTGTTCGCCTCCTTGCACCTGGTCGCCGAGAACGGCCAGTACCGCACCGACGTCGTCGTGTGGCCCGACACCCCGACCCCCGGCCCCGTCCTGATCGAGGAGCAGTTCGACCTGCGATCCGGACACCCATCGGTCCGCACGTTCACCCATCGGGACGGCCGGACGGTCCTCATTGACGTCAGGCTCGTCTGGGCATCGCCGAACATGCGAACGATCGCCATCGACACGGTCAAGCGGATCCACTCCGTCTCCAAGCCCGTCGCGGCCCGCATCGTCGACGAGGCACGGTTCGACCTCATCGACACCACCGAACCGTCGGTGGCGGAGGTCGTCGGCTCCATCGCGCTGGGGCACATGGACCCCGCTGTCGTGGCGTCACTTGCGGTCGACTACGGGCCCGAACGGACCTTCGCCGAGATACCCGTTCACGGCCCCCGTCCCCGCCGCTGCACCGTCACCGGCCTTGATGCCGGCAGCCGCAAGATCGTGCTGACCGGGAGGGACTGGACTCGCGTCGAGGTCGACGGGAAGCCGATCGGGACCGGCCTGCCCGCCACCGGCGGGCCGAACCCGGTCACGGCAGCCAAGCGAATCGCCCGGCTCCTGCACGAATGAACGCTACGAATCGCAGCCCTGGGTTGGGGGCTGGCGAGCTCAGGCGGCCAGCGGCAGACACGCGGCGGTGACCGCAGCCGCGAGGCACTTGCCGATGGCTTCCCCGAGCAGCGGCGGGACGGCGTTCCCGACCTGGGTCAGCGTCGGCGTTTCGACCCGCCGCTTCAGCCCTCCGGTATGCACCTTCCCCCTCAGCAGATAGCCATCGGGGAAGCTCTGAAGACGGGCCATCTCGCGTGGTGAGGGGTTCCGAGGAGCCGTCGGGTGGATCCAGTCCTGCGACTGCGTGCCGAGCGTCGGGGCGGGCTTGTCGGGGTCCCACACCCGCTGGGTCCGCTTGCGCGACCGCAACCGCCACGCCGCCTCGGCCACGGTCTCCCCCGGCTGGCAGACCCCGGCGACCGACAGGGTGTCGTAGGGGGCCAGCAGCGACGGGTCGTTGGCCTTCGCGGCGGCAGGGATCAACCGCGGGTCCAGGCCGGCGGCGTGGACGGCCAGCAGCAACCGGTAGCGCTGCACCACGGTGGGGGAGTGGCGGGTGAGCTCGTGGTTGGGCAACGGGTCGGTCCGTCCGGCGCGGCGGGCCGCCCGCCACCGGCCCGCGACGTTGCTCCCGTAGACGCCAAGGTCGTCCGGGCCGGTGGTGTAGCCGTCGCAGTCGATGTCAAACAGTGCCTCGGCGACGGTGATCGGGCGGTGTGGCGTGGTGGGGACGGGGAACAGGTCTGGTGGGGCGAGCAGCCCCGTGGCGTCGCCGGAGTCGAACGGTTCGCGGACGCCTGCGGGGCGGCCGAGGTCGGCGATGAGCAGCAGGCGGCGGCGGGACTGCGGGACCGCGTAGTGGGCGGCGTCGACGGTGCAGGGTTGCACGGCGTACCCGAGGGCTGCCAGGTGTTCCCCGGCGGCGTCGAAGACAGCCTTGCCGTCTCCCTTGGCCGCAGCCATGCCCTCGACGTTCTCGATGACGACGAACCGTGGCGCGAGCCGTTCGACGAGTTGCAGCATCGGCCACACGAGGGTGTCTCGGGGGTCCCCGTCGGTCCGGGTGCCGTTCATGGAGAAGCCCTGGCACGGCGGCCCGCCCACGATCGCGTCGATGTCGGCGGCCGCGAGCCAAGCCACCGCGTCGGGGTCGGCCACGACCTCCTCGACGCCGGCGAGGCAGATGCCCGTGTCGAGCTGCTCGATGATCGGGCGGGCGGCGTGATCACCGGCCGTGCGCCAGTCGCTGATGGGATCCGTGGCGGTGTGGTTCGCGGAGTAGGTGGCCGCGGCCATGTGGGACTTCTCCACGCCGGCGACGTGGGTGTGGCCCGCAGCGGCCAGGCCGGCGGTCAGGCCACCGCAGCCGGCGAAAAGGTCGAGGAAACGCAGAGGGGTGGACGGGTGGGGCACGACGGACTCGCCTTCTCGTCGTGCCGCACCCACGACGCACGTGTCACGTCACCCCGTGATGGGGTGTGGATCGTGACCGTGCGACGGGTGCGTCACTTGCCTCCGGTGGGCCCGGTGCGGGGGGCCGGCGGCGGGGCGGAGGACACCGCCCTATGCAACTGCTACGAACAGTAGCACAACAACGTGGGTGTGTGCAAGGCCGGTGGTCGCTGGCCTGCTGGCCGAATCAGCGGGGTCTCCGGCGGCCCCGCCATTCGCACGGACCGTGCGGGCGACCTGGTTCCCCGACGCCAGGGTTGCCGATGCCGGAACTGCTGACCGGCCCTGGCGTCCTCACCGGGACAGGGGACACCGCACAGGTTCTCCGGCAGCATGACGACTGCCCGACGGGCGACGACAGCAAAGGACGTGTCGGCCCCTCGGATCCCGGCCACCGTTTGGTCAGCCTGCAGGGAACCGGGACACGGTGGCAGTGATGGCGTAGCAGCCCTTGAGCCGCCGGGTGTCCAGCAACCGGGCGCAGGCGCGCATCGTCTTGCCGGTCGTGATCTGGTCATCCACGAGCACCACCGGCCGGTTGGGCGTCCGCGCCACCCGTACGTAATCACCTGTACGGCCACGACCGAGGCACCGGACAACCGGGAGTCCGGCGAACTCCCCAACGAGCGCAGCAAGCCGTTCTGAGACCTGGCCGGGCCGCTCGAAATCCCAGTCGTGAGCGGGCACCGGCACGATCGTGGGCCGCCATCCGGCCTTGCGGATCGCAACAGCAAGAGCCACTGCCGGGGCAAGCAACAGGTGGGGGCTAGGGAGAATCCCCGAACGGTTCCGGCGCTGCCGACGATGCCAGTCCTTCAGGTCCTGCATGGTGTCCCGCCACCCTCCGGCGTAGGGGGCGAGGGCGAACGCCGGGACGTCACCGACGTTGAAGTTGAGGCGGGTCGGGCCATCCCACATGGCCTCGGCCAGCCGCATGGCGGTCCACGGCCGGTCACGGGCCTCCCGACGGGTCATCAGATCGGTCGGCCAGCCATCCTCGAGGCGGAACTGGACCTTCATTCCAGCAGCCATGTCTTGTGCCCACAGTCGACGGTCAGGGTGAACCTCCCCGTTGCAGATCGCCTCCACGAGGTCATCGGCGTCGAAGTCGGGGTCTGTGGCCTCGATGGCGGTCCAGCGGTCGGGTCGGACCGCCCAGCTGAGCGCAGGGTTGAGGTGGATGTCGGGCTCATCTGGCACATCGGCAGGGTCGAGCAGCAAGGCGCTGCATCCGGTCTGGTGAAGGACCCCACCTGCGGGGCCGACGAGCAACAGGTTGCGGACATCAAGGCCCACGTGGATGTCACCCACCCGGTACAGGGCCTCCCGGTGGTCGGGCGTCTCGGGAATCGCAAACCCGTGCGTCGTCTCGGTCTTCACCGGCACCTCAACGACCCTGGTGATGTGCAGGTCGGTGTTGGTGATGATCGCCGACGCATTCCACCGGCCGTACCGGGTGAGTCCGTACACGGGAATGCCTGCATGGGCCGCGGCTTCGGTCACCAGTTCCAGGCCGCGTGGGAGCGGGTCGACAGGACGGCCGATCGGCCCCAACGACATCTGCTCCCTGGCGAGCGCATCAAGATCGACAACCACCCCCCGGACGTCGCTGCCTGTGCTGGTGTTGCTCGTCGGCTGCATCGCCACATGATGCACATCAACGGCGACACGATGGCCGCAACAGCCTCCTCCGATCCCCATGCCCGAACAGCACGAAGGCCCCGAACAGCAGTCCGGGGCCTTCGAATGGACGGTCAGGCGGCAGCGGGCAGGTAGGCATCCCACGCGCCGCGGCCCACACGGGCGAGCTGGCGCGACATCACCACCAGCCGCGACGGGGCGCGTGGCACGACCCGCAGCGACGCCCAGTCGGGGTCCTCCGAACCGCGCCGTCCGTTGCAGGGACGGCAGGCGCAGACGACGTTGTCCCACCGGTGCGACGCGGGCACGTACTTGTGGCGTTCGCCGGGCTTTCGGTACCGGGCTTGCGGAATCAGATGATCAATGGTCAAAGAGGTTTGACGCAGGTCGCCGCCGGGACGGGCGTGACGTCCGCACCATGCGCACGTCCAGTTGTCGCGGGCGAACAACGCCGATCGGGTGACGCGTGTCAGGACACCCGTGGGGGCGTCGGCCCACTCCGTCCGCACGATCACCGTCGGGGCGTCGATCGTGGTGGTCGGGGAGCGCAGCACCCCGTCGAACGCCAACGGGGTAGCCCGTCCAGTCATGGTCAGCGCGACAGCGCGGGACAGTGGGATCGCTCCCAGCGGTTGGCTGGCGGCGTTCAGCACGAGCGTCGGCCGGCCGGTCGACACCGTGGCGGTCTGGTTCATGGGATCGGGCACACCTCCTCGGGTGCGGTCATTCCAGACGGTGCGGCGGATCCGCACCGAAATCGTGGTCGTGTGGTTGGCCAGTGGCTCCGACCTGGGGGCTGCCCGACCGAACGACAACCGGTTGGTTCTCCGGAACGCCGCGCCGCCCATCAGGCACACAGGGCCAGGCACGCACGGGTCCGCCTCCTCCCAGGGCCCGCACTGCCCGACCCCGCGGGAACCGACGCGTCAACGACGTCGGGTTCGCCGTCAGCCAGATCGGCACGGCCCCTTGGAAGGCCTGACCTACTTCAAGCGCTATCGGCTGAGGTCCTCGTACCAGTGTTCGCCGGCGTCGAGGAAGTCGAAGTCCTGTGGCGGATGGGGCGGGTAGCGCCGGTCGATCGCGGCGGCGCGTTCCAGGGCCAGTCCGTAGTGGTGATCGCAGCGCATGATGATCGCGCCGGTGCCACCGAGGCTTGCGTGTCCCCGCACCTGCCCTCTGCAGTCGCCCGAGTGGGCGTCGACACACGCGTCCCCATCGGTTCCCATGACCCCACCATACCGTAATGCTAGAAGCAGTAGCAACAGGAGGTGGTTGCGGGTGTCGACCCCGGGCGGCCATCCCGTCGCGGCCACACGTGGCCGACCATCATCCCAGATGGCCCGCGCGACCCGAACGGCAACCTGATGGCACTCGACGCCGTGTCCCTGCATCCCGCCAGCCCCGACCTGATCGGACGGATATGGGTGGCGGCCGACACCGGCCCCGACCGCAACCTGCTCGACGATCTCGCCTGGGGTCGAGCACGCCACCAGTTCGTCAACCGATGGGCTTCAGGACTGCTGGACCTGGGAGGCGAGCGCCTCCGTGCCGCCGGCATCCGGCCCGCCGTGCACATCTGGGGCCGGCCATGGCTGATCGTCAACGACGACGTCGCCGGCGGACTCGATGCCTACCGCTCGGCCGCAGACCCCAACCAGGTCGACGACGTGGTGGCAGACCAGCTCGCATCCGTGGGCATCGACCCCCAGCAGGTCGTCCCCGCCCAGACCGCCATCGGCTCGCCCGCACACCACCGGGAACGGGTCGCCTCGACGCTCGCAGCGATCGGCGAGACAGTCGCCGCAATCCGCAGCGGCACCGAGGAACTCGACGGCCCCGACGGGCCCATCGGAACGGGCCCGGCGTTGACGGCCGCCATCGCCGACGTACTCCGGCTCGCTTCGGTGATCGAACCCGGATGGATGACCGGCCCCATCGGCCTGTCCCGCCGACTCGGCTCCCTCGGGGTCGACCCCGACCGGGTGATGGCCCCGGCCGACCTGCTCATGGCCGACGGCCTCCCGGCCGCAGGGTTCGCGTGGGTTGCCCCCGACCGGGTCGCGGAACTCGCCGCGGGACTCGCCCACCTCAGCGACCGGTTCGCGTCCCTCGCGGTCGACAGCGCCGTGGTCAACGAAGCTGCCGCTCAGGCCCAACGACGCGGGTTCGGGCTGGTGGAAGCCCACGGCATCCACACCCGCAGCGCCACCGGGGGGTGACTACCGGCGGCGGGGCCGGTTCCGCATCCCGTGCGCGATCCCGTCGGCCAAGCCCCCGTTGACGACATGCACGGCTGCGACATGCGGGACGCCGTCGCGGCTGACCGGGACGACCTCAGCGACCCCGCCTGGCCGCTCCTGCACCCGGAACCGGTTGCGGCCGGCGTCCACCCAAACCGTCACCGCTGAACCGTTGGTGCTCCGAGAGAGCGCGACCCTGCCGAACGGGACCGGCCGGTGGTCGATCCCGCCGGTACGACTGACCCACTCGCAGAACTCCTTCGACTCCGTGGAAGCTGCACCCGAGGCATCGAGGGCGTCCAGCACGTCGGTCGCGAAGTCCGGATGCCACCGGCCGACCGTGTCAAGGGCCTCCGCAGCGGACAACGCCAGCTCCTGGAGGGCCGGACTCATCGGGTCTGCCGCCGCGACCGCAACAGCCGCAGCAGAGGCAACGGCAACCGGCGGGGATCCTCGATGGGAAACCCCGCAGGAACCGTTGGCGGTGAGCGGACGTCGGCACGGCCCGTGGTCGGTCGGGTGCCCACAATCGGGGGACCTGACGGTGCGCGACTTCATCGGGGGCCTCACATGGTTGGCAACGGTCACCCCTGCCATTCCCCGCACCGCACGCCCCGGGGTGCGGTCAGTCGCTGTTCGGGCCGGCGATCACCACGCTCCAACGGTCAACCGACCCGGCGAGCCGCATGACCGGACTGGTGAACGACAACAGGTCGTCGAGCTCCTCGGGCAACGTCTCGGTCGTGAGCCGCGCCAGCGCCCGTGGGGAGGGATCAACCGGGTACCAGCCCTCGGCCAACACACCGTAGGTGGTGTCGGCGTTGACGATCGGCCCGAACGTGTCGGCCAGGAATGCGTTGTACCGGTTGGCCTCCGGCAACGACGGGCCACCCCATGCCCCCTGGTTGGTGCGAATCGCGGAGGGGGCACGATCCCGCAAGGCCCATGAGGGCTCAGCGCCGTAGCAGGGCGCTGCCGTCGCCAACTGTCGGCTAGCCCCTCCGAGAAGGTCGATCCGTGGCAGGCCCTGCGGGGTTCGAACCCGCGATACCGGCTCCAAAGGCCGGGGTGTTGCCAGTTACACCAAGGGCCATCGTCGGACACCTGGGTGTCCTTGCCGGACCGTATCCGCTTGCGCGGACAGTCCGGGGTGCGGGACGCGGGCGTGTACCCGCGGTTCTGTACCGGACCCGCGCAGGGCCGGCGACCATCATCTGTCTCACGCCGTTTCGTGGTCGGCGCGCCGGGCCCTTGACGAGCTCCCGGTGCCCACTGCCTGCACCTCGCCGGGCCGGGTCATCGGTGCTGCTTGTGGTTGCTGCGTCCTTCCTCCCCTGCGGATTTCCTCCCCGAGGGTCCCTGGTGCGAACCGGCCCGCCGGTGGCGGCGGGCCGTCCCAGGCGGTTGCCCTGTGCAGCCGCGAGGTTCCTCGACGAGCACGAAGCCGCCGCGATGGTCCCTCCCGCGTCCCGCATGGTCTGGGTTCAAAGCCGAAGGGGTGCTGCCCATGCGGCCCAGAAGTCGATCTGTAGGTCGTAGACGTCGTGGACGGCGAACCGGTGGGCTTCGCGCCAGCCCGCCGGTGCCCCGTCGATGGCGACGGCCGGGCCTCCCGCCGACATGGTGTGCCGGACGGTCCACGGGTCCACCGTCGGTTGCGACTCGCCGTCCAACAGGCGCCGGATCCGGTCGACGTCGGCGACGGTCAGGCCGACCCGGCGGTCGACGGGGTAGGGGATCACCGTGCCGAGGAGCAGCTCTCGGTCGTCATCGTCGTCGTCCACGAAGAGGTCGGCCAACCGTCCCGAGCGGACCGGAGGGTCC
Organism: Euzebya pacifica; assembly: GCF_003344865.1. Lineage (GTDB taxonomy): Bacteria > Actinomycetota > Nitriliruptoria > Euzebyales > Euzebyaceae > Euzebya > Euzebya pacifica. The sequence continues at coordinate 358,190 of NZ_CP031166.1, read as the reverse complement.
TCGAAGTGGCTGCTGACGGCACCGTGCAGCGCCCCCGACGGCCCGTGGAACTCATCATCGACCCAGACCACCGGGCCGGCGGTGCCGGTGTCTGCCAGCCAGCCGGTCAGGGCGGCCAGCTTGTGGGCGTGGCTGCCGTCCATACGTTGCCAGGGCCCGATGACGGGTAGGCGTGGCCATCCGAGGGCCGGTGCGACGTGGTCGTTGGCCTTGTCGTCCCAGGTGGTGAGCCAGAACATCGGGGCGCCGAGGCGGGCGACGGCGTCGCCCATTCTGGCGTTGAGCCGCAGCGAGATGGTGCGCCCGCTGATGGTCGGGGCGACGTCGGCCCAGCCGTCGCCCCATGCTGGGTCGTTGGCGCTGGTGTAGGGCGAGAGGACGCCGTCGACGTCGATCACAAGGGCAGGCATCGTGCGCTCCTCGGCAGGTGAAACAGGGGGGCTGTGCGTTGTGGTTGTGGGTAGTCCCGACGGGATTCGAACCCGCGTCGCCTGCTTGAAAGGCAGGTATCCTGGGCCAGCTAGATGACGGGACCATGGGGGCCCGGAGAGGGGCCGACAGAGTTGGTCGACTCGGGCAATACCCGAACCGCTACGTATGACAGCACACCATTCTCAGGGTGGGTTGGGGCGTTGAAGTGGCGTGCGTCAACACGCTGTTGGACGACCCTTCGGCTGATGGACGAAGAACACGCCGCGGCCAACGGCGAACCGGACACGCGCCCCGTGGCGGAACGGATGGCCGACTGGCAGCCGCCCGACCCGACACCGCTCCCACCCGACCACAGATGGACGGTTGCGCTCCTCTTGGGCCTTGCGATGGCCGCCGCCGTCGGTGCCGGCATCCGCACCTCGAGACCAGCAGCGACCGAATGGTGCGCCGAGGTCGTCGCAGTGCTCGACGCCGGCAACGGCCCCCACGACACCGCAGGGAACCTTCCCGGTGGCTGGCGTTCACTGCCAGACGGACCGGTGGCCGAAGCCAGGGCGGCACTGAGATCGGCGTCCAGACGCCTGCTCATCGACGGTCCGGGATCGATGTGGGAACCCGACTTTGAAGAAGCGGCCCGACAGGTCCGGGCCGTCTGCCGCTGACACGGTTGCCCCCGGCGAGAATCGAACTCGCGACCGCCCGCGTGGAAGGCGGCTGCCCAATCCAACCGGGCCACAGGGGAGGTCAGCCGCCCAGGCTGTCGGTGATCCCGTCGATGCGGTCCTGCTCGGACTGCCGGATCGCGTCGACATCGGAGCGGATCTCCTCCACAGCGTCCATCTGCTGCTGAGCGGCAGGGGCGAGACCCGGAGGCGGCGGGGTGCAGCCCAACAGCAGGGCACCGGCGACCGCGGCAAGAAGCTGTCTCGTCATGAGGTTCACGGTCGACCAGGGACACCCCGGGGTGTCCTCGCGCCCCCGGCAGGACTCGAACCTGCAATCAACGGCTTAGAAGGCCGCTGCCTTATCCATTGGGCCACGGGGGCTGGCCGGCGCAGGGAAACCGCTGCTCTTTCCACTGAGCTACGAGGGCCGGCCGAAGATGCGGGAATCACCTGAGTTGGAGCAGGGCCGTGACGAGCCGGCCGATCCGTGCGGCCGTGTCGTGCGGCATGAGGCTGATCGGCGCGTCCACCAAGGCGGAGAAGGTGGAATCCAAGGGGCGGACAGCCCGGCGGCTGACAAGACGGTCGGCGCATCCGTCCGCAGCCACCCCGACGGCCGCATCGGCGCCGGCGCGGGGGGACGTCGGATGCCCGGCCGGGGCCTCCGGCGGACCGGAGGCCTTCGGCTGGGCCGGTCGTTGCGACCGGGTCCGGGCCATGCCCGCCTCCTGGATAGCGTGCTGCGGGACGGCCCGTAGCGTGACGGCCGCGTTTCGGAGTTCGCCGATGATCGGTCCGGCATCGCCATGGAGGCGGTCGGGCAGCTCGGGCAGCGCTCCGGCCAACCGGTCCGCAGCGACACGGCAGGGATGAGGATGGTGGGTGTGCAGCCCTTCGATGTAGGGGTCGAACCGAAGCAGCGCACCAGTCACCTCCCACCGTCGGACCGTCCCGACCGGATCGGTGACCATGGGGGTGTTACCGCCCCGTCCGGCATCGAGCAACAGGATGGCCTTGGCGACCGGATGGGTGTGGCCGACGATGCCGGGGGCAGTGCCGTGTGCCCATCCCGTCATCCCGCACCGGGCAACCTCAGCCGGATCACCAACGAGAGAGTCGTACCAGTCGGCCTCCTCCCGCAGCATCTGGCCGACGAGGGCGGGCACGCGGACCGCTGCGTCGCGCAACGCCCCGGCGGTCGCGACGACCCGCATATCGGGGTCGGTGCCAGCTGTGCGTTCCAGAGCGTCCGACAGGGCAGTCATCGTGCGATCCCGCGGCCGACATGGGTGAACGAGGACTCGAAGTCCGCACGTGTCCGAATGGAGGCGCGCAGGGTGTCGCCCCACTCGGCCCGGTCATACAACGGGACGTACACGACCTTCTCCTCACCGGTGACGTGATCGCGGGCCTCAACGATCAGCAGGTAATGGCCGCGCGAGCCGGGCCCCACCTTGGCCGGGTCGTTGTGCCGGTACACCCCGGCGGGAAGCGGAGGCAGGTCGTTGGTCGAGGCGTCCATCACCCCACTGATGGTCGTCCGCACGCACCATCGGCCGACCCGGGGCGTGCCGTGGAGCCCCCGCTCGGACTTGAACCGAGAACGGCCGGGATACAACGCCGGTGCCCGTCCAGCCGGGCCCCAGGGGCAAGAGAGCGTGTCAGCAGGCGGCGACAGGAGCGGTGAACTCCACACGGCCGGGTCCGCCGGGAAGGTGTCCGACCGACTCGACGACGGCAGCGACGTCCTGCCGACCTGCCCCTGTTTCATCGGCAACCATCATCGCCTCAGCCGGCTCGACGTCGGGGCGGACGACCTCGAACACCGTCGCGTCCGGGTCGCCGATGCCGCCGGTGTACAGGTCGGCCAGCATGCCTGCGGCGAACGGCCCAACGGCGGCGGTCAGGTCGACCCTGCCACCAGCCCGGCCGTGAACGGTGACGGTGCCCAAGTCATCGGTCATCGCAGAACTCCTGTCATCTAGTGGGTGACCGTATGGTCCATGAGGGTGCCGACAACGGTCATGCGACCGACACGCGATGACCGTTGAGATTGCTGCGGTCATTCCGCACGGGCTTCTCGCCCGGGGTTCATCCGGCAAACCGGCGGATGCCCGTGTGCCGCGACGGAGTGGTGGGGGACCTGGGACTCGAACCCAGCAAGTCGGAGACCTCTCGTTTACAGCGAAAGTGGCTTCCCTGAGCGCGCGACCCCCATGCTTCACTCCAAGCTCCGAGGGTGGGACTCGAACCCACATTGGGACGCCTTAACAGGGCGCTGCCTTACCGGATTGGCCACCTCGGAATGCGCCCTTACCCCTGGGCGACGGGGCACGCATCCCGAGCGGACGGACGGGACGCGTCATCGTGGTCGTGCCCGGCTTCGATCCGGGGACCTCACCCTTATGAGGGGTGCGCTCTACCTGCTGAGCTACACGACCGGCCGGCAGGAAGGCTCGACTATCGAGGGAACGGAGGACGTGATGGACGACCAACGTCGCGCACCGTCGCGGAGCCCGACCTGAACGACCGCCTGACGGACCCCGCCTACCTGCTGCCCGAGGCGGCGGCCGTTGCCCCACCCCGCAACGTTCGGTACTGACCTGTGGTCCCAGGGGGATTCGAACCCCCGTCTCTTGGTTGAGGACCAAGGATCCTGGGCCGCTAGACGATGGGACCGGGTGGACCAGCACCCCAAGGCGAGCGCGGAGCGGTGGTCCGGACACACCCGGAAGGTCATGGACGCCGACTGGTGGTGCTGCTTGGCGGAGGCGGAGGGGATCGAACCCATCACGGGGCTTTCGGCCCCCTAGCCGTTTTCGAGACGGTGTACCGCGCCAGCCTTGGGCGCCTCCGAGACGCCACGGTTTGGCGGCCCGTGGCAAGCCGTGGAGAGGGCGGCACGAATCGAACGTGCGGGACACGGGGTCAGATCCCGTGCTGGCTACCAGCAGCCTCGCCCCCGAAAGGGGTTGTGATGGAGCCCCCGAGCGGAATCGAACCGCTGGCCTGTGCTTTACGAGAGCACCGCTCTACCGACTGAGCTACAGGGGCATGATGGTCCCGTTGAAGTCCGCCGGGGCCCGTGCGGGGAGTGCGGCAGGCCGGGATCGAACCGACGAACCTTCGCGTTGGCAACGCGACGCTCTTCCAACTGAGCTACTACCGCACGGTGCCCGGAGCAGGTGTCGATCCTGCGGCCTCTCGTGTGTGGGACGAGCGCTCTCCCTGCTGAGCTATCCGGGCGGCAAAGGGTGTCGTCCGTCAACGGGTGGTGATGGACGACATGGCTGTGAGGACGTTGGCGGTGCGGATGCGTCGGGTTCGTGCCCGAACCGGGGTCACCCAAGCCGACGCGGCTGCGCAGGCTTGGTCAGCCGACTCCGGTCCGGCGGCCGCTAGTCGAGGACGTCCGGGCCGATCGTGACCTGTCGGGACCGTGCCGGCGTGTGTGCGCCGATGCGGGTCCACCGGCCATCAGCGCCGAGCCGGAGCGCCCAGGCGCGACGGCCGTCCCGCAGCAGCACCGCTAGGACCTCATAGGCCAGCGACAGTCCGATCGGTCGGGTTGCCTTCATGGTGTTGGTGGCCGGGTCGGTCCAGACGATCCGGTAGCGGGTCATGGTGGCCACCTCCTCGTGGCTGTCGGCCCCGAAGGGCTGTTGGAGGCCGCCGCCTGTCGGCGGCGGACGGAGTGCATCGGGGGAGACTTGAACTCCCACGTCCTTGCGGACACCGGCCCCTCAAGCCGGCGCGTCTGCCTGGTTCCGCCACCGATGCAAGGTGGAACTTGTGCCCCGAGGTCGGATCGAACGACCGGCCTCCGCGATGTCGACGCGGCGCTCTCCCTTCTGAGCTATCGGGGCGTGGGTGTGTGATCGGTCCGTTCGGCCCGAACGCGGCGGCGCTGGGCTGTGCCGACAACTGGTCGCCGTCCCTGCCGGCCGTCGGCCCGCCCGTGCGAAGGGCAGAGCGACAGCCGGCAGACGGTCAGGCCGCAGCGGCGGTGTCGGCCCACCATCCAGTGAGCCACGCTTCCGGATCGGGCAGTGGCCCACCGTTGGCCCGCTTGGCGGCCAGCAGTGCCGCGAGCGCCCGTCCGACCTGGGGTCCCGGACCGATGCCCAGCAAGTCCATGACGGCCTGCCCGTCCAGGTCGGCCCGTTCGGCCGCGCGGGCGTCGCCATCGGCCAGAAGCCCGATGCGGTCGGTAAGGGACTGGACCTGCGATTCGTTGGCCCACACCTTGTGCGGATGACGGCTGGTGCAGTCGGCGAACGCAAGGTCGAGGACCAGGTCGAGGACCGACCCTTGCCCCTCGAGGCCACCGCAGTCGCGGACGAACCGGCGCACCGCAGAGTCCGACCAGACTTCGGCGGCGCCGGGCCCGTCGGCCTTGTACCGGCCCGACAGTCCCACGGTCCGCGCCACCCGGTCCGTCAGAACCGGATCGGTGCAACCCATCGCAGGCAGCAGGTCCCGGACGATCTGCTCGCCGACCTGTTCGTGGTGGCGGAACGTCACATCCGTGCCGTCGAACCGTCCGGTATCCGGCTTGCCGATGTCGTGCAACAGAGCAGCCAAGTGTGGGCGGCTGTGAGACATGCGAAGACGAACTGCGCTATGACCTGCGGCTTCTCTGAAACTCGGACCCAGCTCCAAGAGTGGCCTGAGCACTCCATTTGAGAGGTTTCCGAACTGTGCTCGGGGGCCGTGAGAGGTCGAGTCGGCGAGAGAGGCGCTGGTCCTGCGGTGTAGGTCCACGTCATCGGTATTCCTCGCGGTCGCCGATCGGCTGCTCGAATCACCTCCGGGAGGTCGTCAAGGTTGGCGGGCAGTAGGGCGGTGTACATCTGTGTCGCCGTATCGGTCGTCCGGCACCCTCGGCTCCGGCCGGTGTAGGTACAAGCGAGTCGCGGGCGGGGATCCAGCACACACTGGCGACGGCGGCCAACCGGCTGGCATCCTCGCCGCTCGACTGCTCCTCGCCGCCCTTCCATACACGGATCCTGTCGGTGGGGACGTGGGGTGAAGGTCGGCGGTTCACGCGTCGTTGCCGTGACGGCCGATGGCCAGCTCTATGATCCGGTCAGGGGTTCCGGCGTCCTCAAACCGTCGTGTGGAAATCGACGGGGTCCTGCGGTTGCCACCGGCCGTGCCATCAGCGATCGACACTTTGGGATCTGGGGTCGCTACCCCTCCCTTCGGGGCGCCTGACGCTGTCTATGCCGCGCCGGGTGCTTTGACGGCCTCAGCCCTTCACTGCCGAGACGCCTGTAGCCTCAGGGCAAGGGTGTGCAGCAGTCGTAGTTGTCGTCGCACCTTCGTCTACTTGTCCGGCAGTCGGACACCGAGGTGCTGTGATCGTGCTGAATAGGGATCTAGTGATCGGGGGCTTGCTCCGTACCGTGACGCTTGCGTTGGTCTTGGCGATGTCCGCTTGTGGGGGTGCTGGCGATTCACCATTGGGCCAGGCCACCGGTCCGTCTGAGGAGGCCACTGTTGGTGGTGCCGTCGTCGAGGAGCAGGCGACTGTGGAGGTGCCCGACGTAGTTGGCATGGCCGAGGCCGCGGCTGGGCGTGCACTGGGACGAGTTGGGCTGAGCAGCGCTGTACAGGAGGTGGAGGGAACGCCGTCCGGAACGGTGTTGACCCAGAACCCGCCGGCTGGGTCAACGGTTGCGCCGTCCGTGACCGTTGTGCTGGAGGTCGCGATGGACAGCACGCCGACGCCGACGCCCAGTCCGACTTCACTGCCGACACCGACTTCACTGCCGAGAGCAACTCCAACGCCGAGAGCAACTCCAACGCCGGCACCGTCACTCGCGGTGGAGGCGCCGTTCGGAATGGGTGCGCCCGTCGGGCTCGCCGGCACCATCGACCAAGTCCCGCTCGCTGAGCCCGGCACCCTCGAGGTCGTCTGGGATTCCACTCCCACTGGACGTATAACCGCGCTCATTCACAACAACACCGACAGCGTCCAGTGCGGTGTCGAGGTCAGCGTCATCGCACGTGACGCCGATGGAACTCTGTTGGCAAGCGAAGGCGGCCGGTTCGCTTACCCCATTCCGGCCACCATCGCCACCGGCGCCTACGCGATCTTCAACCTCGGTCAAGATGACTGGCAGGACTTCCCCGACGGCTGGTTTCCGGAGTGGACCCTCACCCCCGGCGGTGCGGCTTGCGACTCCCAGCGTGCCGCTGAGGTCTTGGAACACAACCTGAACGACGGCGTCGTCGTCGGCTCCGCCCTCATGCCCGAACCAGGGCGCGACGGCGAGGCAGCGCTGTGGTGCGTCGGCCCTGACGGACGGCCGTCCGGTGTCGGTGACGGCTTCTCCGATCCGATCACGGTCGACGGCCAGCCCGCGGCGGCATTCACGATCGACGTCAATGAACACGCGCCCGGTTCCTACTTGGTAGCTGAGTGCAGCACCTATCTCGTTAGCGCAGACGACGGCTTCTGACCCACGCCCGGCCACAATGACGACGGAGAGATCGCCACACCGGCCCGAGGGTGTGTCTACGATCCGGTACTGACTGGCGTTGACAGTCTGGACGGCAGCGTTCCTTCGCAGTGGTGATGGAACACGATTCCACACAGGCCAACTTCACATCGTTGCTGCCGACCCAACCCCCAGAGTCGTGCTGGTCGCCGGTCGGGCCGCGCAGGCATGGACCGAGGTCGCGTTGGTGCACTCGGCCCCGGAACTTGCCACCAGCCACGACCTGATCGTCGACCCGGCATCAACAACGGTCCCATGGCCGGTCGTGGTGCAGACCGATCTGCGGTTCGTCGTCGCCACCGGAACGCTTTCGGGTGCGATCGGGTCCGTGACGCTGCAGCTGCACGGCCGGTGCGGCACACAACTGGCCGGCACTGCGGACCGCCGGTGGGCGTTCAAGGCCGAAGAAGGAGCCGTGGTTGACCGTCTGCAACGACCGTTCCTCGCCGCCCATCCGACAATCTTCGGTCCGGCTGTGTGATCCAGACCCTCCCATGTCTCCACATTGGTATGGGACACAACCACACGTCATACGAACGGCAGGTCGCCCACTCGCAAGGGCAACGCAGCATCCGCTACCGGTGCAGCTGCGGGCGGATCATCACTGGCAACGCCGCATGGTGGTCACACACCCATCATCGTGACGGCGAACCGCGTGACGGCCACCGGTACGACGGCCGGGCCTAGACGAGCTCGCGGACGGGATCGAACCGTCGGCCTCCGCCTTACCATGGCGGCGCTCTACCAACTGAGCTACACGAGCAGAGGGGGATGAACCCGACGGGTACTACCGACCCACCGGACAACGTTGCCCCCGCCCCTTCGGGCCGTTGCCCATCGGCAAACGGAGGCGGGCGTCCCGGCGGGCATGGCCGGTGACCGCGATGCGCCCTCGACGAGATTCGAACTCGCGAGTCTCCCGGCTGACAACCGGGCGGGGACGGCCAGACTCCCCCACGAGGGCATGTGTGGCGGGATCACGGCTCCCGCCGGGCCGAACAAGGAACCGTCCGGGACTCGACTCCCGACTGGTGCGCCGCCAGCGCACCACCCCACCTGGGGCCACTCCTTCCTGTCGGGATGCAGGGATTCGAACCCCGGATCTCCTCGTCCCAAACGAGGCGCGCTGGACCAGACTGCGCTACATCCCGGAAAGGGTGTGTTCACGGCACACACCAAGCCGTCTTCGGGCGCCCCGAGTTGGATTCGAACCAACGCATATCCCGGTTTCGTAGACCGGTGCTCTAATCCGAACTGAGCTACCGGGGCAGAGTTGGCCGGATGTGCTCCGGCCTGGCAGAGAGGGGATGACCGGAACTGCCCCGGCACCTCCGGCTTGGAAGGCCGGCATGATTCTCGTTTCACCACACCCCCATGGGTGTGTTGCTGGTGGCTCCCCGCCGGATCGAACGGCGAACTCCGGGACTTCACTCCGGCGCGTTTCCGGTTACGCCAAAGAGCCATTGGGGTGACCCGGCCGAACCGGAGTACGGCCGGGTCAGAGGGTGCCGCGGAGACGGTGCAGACGGGAGGTGAACTCCTGCCTGGTCAGGATCGTCTCCGACGGCTTGCGACGACCCATCGTGTGGGTCAGCGTCGCCGTGCCGGTCGCCGCCAGCGCCCGGCGGAACCCGGCGTTGCCGGCGAGGGCCTCGAAGGCACGGTCCAACAGCGCCTGGTAGGCGTCGCTGTGCCGGTCGATCGCTTCACCGCGCCAGTGCAGCGTCTGGGTCTGCTGCCAGTTCTTCTTCGCCCCACGCTTCTTGGCCTTGGCACCAACGAGGGTGCAGACCTGCGCCTGCATGTCGGGCGCGGCGAACTTCAACGACTGCAGGAAGCCCTCCATGGAGGCGCACTCGACTCCGTCGAGGACGAACGGGTGCGGTGCGAAGTTCGACAGCGAACCGGCGGGGAACCCCGCCTTGGACCGTATGTCCACGGTGCCTTCCTCCTTCCGGGTCGTGCTGATGGGGGGGAGTGGGGTGCGGACCACCTGACCCCGGTGGGCACACCGGGACCGTGGGCCGTTCCGCGACGCGTACTTGGGGTTCCTCCGGGTCCCGGTGGCGACCGGACGGGAACCCCGGTCACCCCGCGGTGCGCCCTGGCGGACTCGAACCGCCGGCCTCGGCCTCCGGAGAGCCGCGCTCTGATCCTGCTGAGCTAAGGACGCATGTGCTGCCCTCGTGGCAGCGTCACGATCTGCCCGGATCGGCGCCGGGTAGGGCCTGCGCCACACGGTTGACCGGTGCATGGCCGGTCATCCCGACATGACGTCCCAGAGGCCTGCTGGTTGCGCGGGCAGGTTTTGATCCTGCTGCCTCCGGCTCATGAGGCCGGCGAGCTGCCATTGCTCCACCGCGCAAGGTCTGGTGGTCGGGCACGCCCGGCCCCGCGTCGGACGGGAAGATCCGGCGGCGGGGCGGGCGGCCACGGGTGCCTCAGCACCCCCTTGTAGTTCAGGACCTTGGACGAGTTCCTCCACGATCTCGACGAGGCCGGCGGCGTCGTCCATCACCTGGGCGATCGGCCCGCGGGCACCGGTGCCATGGGATGACGCAGCAATGGGGTGACCGACGGGACTTGAACCCGCAACCACCGCGACCACAACGCGGCGCTCTACCAGGATTGAGCTACGGCCACATCTGGACCCGCCACCTGAGCGCCGCTGAGGGGCTGCTGCGGGAAGGACGGGTCGGACTTTCGGATCGAGAATCGGACTTGTGGAGCAGCGGAGAATCGAACTCCGGACCCCCTGCATGCAAGGCAGGTGCTCTACCAACTGAGCTACAGCCCCAAGATTGGGTGCCCCTGTGTCGCCGGGGCGGACGGCAGTCCTTGCGGACTGTCTGAGTGGAGCCATCCGGAGTCGAACCGGCCGCGCCGTCTGGGGTGACCGCGCTCTGCCACTGAGTGGCCCCGAGGGTGCCCCTGTGTCGCCGGGGCTGGCGTCGTGCTCGAAGAGGGAGTCGAACCCCCACGACCTTGCGGCCACGCGGTCCTGAACCGCGCGCGTCTACCTGCTTCCGCCATTCGAGCATGGTCTTGGTGCGCGAGGAGGGAATCGAACCCTCACACCTTGCGGTACCGGGACTTGAATCCGGCGTGTCTTCCTGGTTCCACCACTCGCGCAGGTCTGGTCAGGTGCTGAACACCGATGGCCGGGTGAGGAGGTCGGCCAGACGCGGGGACGGTTCGGCGGGCCAGTCCAAGAGGGCAACGACGGCGTCGTAGGCGTCGTCGTCCAACACGAACACGTGCCGGGCGGTGAGGCCGCGTCTCTGCATCGGGTCACCTCCTCGGCGATGAGTCGTGTGGATGGGACGCCGTGGTCCTCCGACTGCGCCGACCGTCCACCTTGCAGGCGGTCAGTCGGCGAGTGCGGCGGTGACGGCGTCGGGGTCGTGCCAGGTCGGGGAGACGATCACGGCCAGGCCGTGGGCCTTCCAGACCGGCAGGACCGACGGGTTGTCGTCGACGGCGATGCGCGGGTCGAACCCGGCGGCACGAATCGCGGTAAGAATGTCGGTCTTGACGGCCGCGTCGCGACGGTGGTCGCCGGCCCGACGCATCCACAGGCCGGCATCGCCGTCGAAGCCGTTGAGCAGGTGCCACCAGACCGTGATGTGCCGGTAGTCGACCGACCGTGCGGTAACGATGAGACGGTCCCAGCCGGCCGTCCCGTAGGCGTCCCACAGCACCTTGGTCATCGGCACCGGGGCGGCGTCTGTGCTCGCCATGTGGAACTCGTGGAAGTTCCGGGTGGGTCCGGTGACGTGGTGCCGGTAGGGACGGACGTCGGTCGTGGTGCCGTCCACGTCGAAGATGATGGCAGGCATGACGACTCCTCTCGCGGGTCGTGGGCCTGAGCCGGGGTTGGGAACGCTGGGCTGCTGCTGCGGCGGGGGCGTGTGGTTGGTCGCCGAGGACTTGAACCTCGGACCTCACCCTTATCAGGGGTGCGCTCTGACCTGCTGAGCTAGCGACCAATGAGCCTTCCGCCCCCAGCCGCATCCATCGGCGCCGGGGCCCGCTCCACCTGCGTCGCGGATGACCGCTCGGGTGCAGGAACATGCGGGTCCTTGAAGGCATGACCCCCGCCTGCGCGGGGAGAGGCACCGACTGAATCGGTGGTGAAAGGCATGGAACGGATCACCCCCGCCTGCGCGGGGAACGTGAAGCGATGATGCCCGATGGGTGCGACACGAGGTCTATGGCCCCTCGCCGTCTCGCACCGGCTGGTCCGGTTCGCGAGCGCCGCGCCCTGTGGGACGGCGGGGGTTGCACCATCGGCTTTCCAGCAACGACGCCTGTGAACGTGCCGTCCGTCACACCTTCGTGAGGTGACGCGGGACGGTGCCGTACCGATGGGCGGCCAGTGGAGCTCCGGGGGCTTGAACCCCGCACCTCGTCCCTGCCAGGGACGTGCTCTGCCACGATGAGCTAGAGCCCCGTGTGGGCGTGGCTGCCGGCATGGTGCGGCTGCGCGTCCCGGTTGGTTGTGCCCGCCGTCCGCCCACCGGTCACGGTCGTGGCTGCGGTGGGGGTTCGCGGGGCTTGGCAGGTCGCCGAGGAGTCGAACCTCGTTCGTTCCGGTTTTGGAGACCGGCGTCCGTCCACACGGACTCGCGACCCATGGGTGGGCTGGTTGGGTGGTGGTTGTGTGTGTGGCGGCCGGGACGATCGCGGGCGGTCCGCACCCGCACCGTCCGTCGCCGGGGGTGGGGGGGTCACACGGTTCCCAGCACGCCCCGTCTGGTCGGGGTTCACGGGCTGGTCGAGTGGGTGGCTGTGGAGCGCGTCTCGTCTGGTCTCGGTAAGAGGCTGCGTGCATGGGACCTGCAGGATCGTCCTCTGGGCGGCGAGCGCTATGTGGGTGCCATCGTCTGGTGTCCACCGTGATGGCTGGGTGGGAGCGCGGCCCGTGGGGTTCGTGATGCCCGTCGGGGTCGTGTGCCGGGTGTGGCCGGCTGCTCGGGTTGTTCGGGTTTCGTGGCGGGCACCTCCTTTGGTGGCCGGGTTGGGTGGTTGGTGGTGGAGACCGAAGACGGACTCGAACCGTCGATGCGGGAGTTGCAGTCCCGTGCCTTGGCCGCTTGGCTATTCGGTCGTGTGTGGGGTGTTGGTCCGGAAACGAAGAAGGACCGCTTCCCGGTGGTGGGAGCGGTCCTGCGGTGCGGCACGGGGGTCAGCCGGTGGGCGGCGACTCCGTGTCGGGGGCAGGGGCTCCCGTCGTGATGTGGTTGTGCTTGGGCGACCAGGTCATCGGCTGGGCATCGGCGAACGGGTAGGACCGCTCACAGGTCGTCCCGAGGCCCAGCACGGTTTCGGTGCGCAGGCTGACGCGACGGCCGTTGGCCGCTCCTTGCGTCAAGGTCCCTGCGTTCATCGAAGATCGTGCTCCTGGTGGTGGGCGGCCCGCTGCGGGCCGGTGTTCTTATTCAAGGGGTGCCACGTCGGTGGGGCGGTGTCAACCCTCGGGGTCCTTCGACCACTCCGAACACCATACAGTGCTAGAAGTGTTAGCGCAACATTTGATGTTGCCAAAGGGCGCTGCGGTGCAAGCCAGTGCGACGCCCGCAGGCGGTCTGAACTGGGCTTTTGGCGCCTGAATCTGTCGGGAATGATTTTTGGTTCAGGACCCTGATCGGGGGGCCTGGGGCCTCTTTCGGCAGCGTTGAAGATGTTCGTCATGATGCGTTCCTGCACTGAATCGCCCCCGGGGACCCGATGGGGATCGGGCGGGACGGCGGGCGACCGTCATGGCCATGACCCGTCTGCTCGCCACAACGATTCTTGCCGTGCTACTGCTGCTCACGGGGGCTGCGGCGGCCCAACCGCGAACCGAGCAATCTACGGGAGACCCATCAGGGGGAACGGTCCGGGAGGAGCTGCCGGGCGATCCGGTCATCCCGCCACTGATCTTCGTCATGGACGCGTCCGGCTCGATGGACCGGGTCGACAACGAGGGCGTCCGGCTCTACGACGGGGCCCGCCGCGGCCTGCTGCAAATGATGGGGCAACTGCCCGACGAGGCGATCGTGGGGTTGCGCGTCTACGGGCACACCGTCGCCCCTGATGCGCCACCTGCGGAGGGGTGCGCCGACACCGAACTGGTCCACCCGGTGACGACGCTCAACCGTACGACGATGGGTATCGCGATCGAGTCCTACCAGCCGTCCGGGTACACCCCGATCGGACTGTCGGTGCAGGCGGCAGCGGCCGACCTGCCCGATGTCGAGGGCGCCACGATCGTGCTGGTCTCCGACGGTGAGGACACCTGCCACGTCAACGGGGTCGGCCCCGACCCCTGCCAGGTCGCTGCCGACCTCGTTGCTGCGGGCACCAGGGTGACGATCAACACCATCGGGTTCCTGCTGCCCGAAGGGGCGGCGCAGCGTCAGCTCGCCTGCATCGCTGAAGAGACGGGCGGGACGTTCGTCGCCGTCAACGACGCCGCAGCCCTGTTGGAGGCGTTGCGGACCGCCTCCGATGCGCAGGTGACGTTCCGTCCCGGCGGCGAGCGGGTGTACGGCAGCCAGAGCCCACTGGACGCCCCGATCCTGCCCGGGGCGGGGGTGTACATCGACGAGATCAGCCCGCAGCAGATCAGCCACTACGGGATCCGGCTCGAAAGGGGCCAGCAGGTCGCTGCACGGGTGATCGTTGCGCCGCGGGACGGCATTCCGTCGCGCGAGCAGGTCGGTCACAGCAACGTCCCGTCGGTGCAGGCCTCGCTGCTGGAAGCGGAGTCGTTCTTCGACCACAAGGTCGACGAGCTCGGGCAGGTCGACCCGCAGGTGCCGGTCGTCGGTGGGTTCGTCTCCGAACTCGATTGGGATCCGGCCGCGTTCCTGTCCGCCGACGCGGGAACCTACGTGTTGGCAGTTGACTACCGGTCGGCAGGCGGCGGCTACGACGGGACCGTCTGGGATCTCGAGTTGACGATCGAGATCGTCGGTGAGGCGCAGGACGACCCCGACATCACCATCGCCGCCGCCGATGACGGGCAGGTGCTGACCGGGGATGACCGAACCGATGATGGGGTCGAACGTCCCGACATCGGCGTGGTGATGGCCGAGCCGACAGGCGACCCGAGCGTCACGCCGACCGACACTGCAGTCGGTGAGGAGCCGTCATCGGCACCCTTCTCCGATGACGCCGAGCAGGCACAGTCGTCTGATGGGGGTGGGCAGAACCCCGTCGCGCTCATCGCGGTCGTCGGTCTGGTCGGGGCGGGCGGATGGAAGGCACTCTCGAAGTTCCGCAGCGGTTCCTTGGGTGCCGGCAATGAACCGGAGCGTGCCCGACCCAAGCACGGCCCGGCCCCAGCGCCGGCCGACCTGGGGGACCAGGATCCCGACGGGCCGTTCGACCCGACCCGCGCCGGCCTGTGACACGACGATGGCACCCCGGGCGGCGACGGGACCCTGGGTCGCGTTGTCCCTCTGGAGGCTGGCGGCAGGTATGGGGTTGCGACCTCCGGAAAGGCCGAGATGGGCACATGACCGGGTTGCGTCGTGGTCCTTCCGCGTGTCGTTGTCGCCAACTAGAGTCCGCAGGGCGGGGTTTCTGCCCCAGCGAACTCTGTTGGAGCCAGGCGCAGGTACCGCACGGGGCCGGCGCGAGATGCATGTTGGGTGGGAGGGATTGATGGTGCTTCGCTTCTCGGGAGGCTTCTGGTCACGCTTGGTGGCGACTACAGCTGTGGGTCTGGTGGTGGCATCGCTGCTTCCATCTGCCGCGTGGGCGCAGGCGGATCACGAGTCGCTCATCTACGTCGAGCTAGCGTTGCCGCCTGACGGGGGGAGGCCTCTGTCGTACACGGTCCACGACTTGCTGGACGGCAGCGAGCAGACGTTCACGTTTGACCACGACCTCGGCCGTTCCATGGAACTCGGCAACCCGTCCCCGGACGGTCGTGTGATGGTCCTCAGGCGGAACGTGCCAGCGCAGACCCTGGACGAACCGCCCGTGCAGTACGACGTCACGCTCCTGGACACCGTGACTGGCACCGAGTTGCGCACCTACGAGTCCGTCCCGGTCAACAGTACGCTCGCATGGTTGGATGACGGAACACTGCTTGTCTCCGACAGCACCCACACACGGCTCTTGGACCTCGCGTCTGGCGAACTGACGACCATCCTTGATGAGCACGTCGGGAGCGCCATCGTTTCCCCCACGGGCAGCCATTTCTGGGACGGTCGGAACATACGGGATCGATCAGGCCAGGTCGTGCGAGCAGTCAGACCCCAAGATGCCCTTGCAACCCCCGCCGCCTGGAGTCCGGATGGCACGTCCATCGTGACCCACCCCGACCCGAACTCAGGTGACTCGTCAGTTCTTCGGGTAGCCCCAGATTCCCAAGACCAGACGCTCGGATCCGTCGGCCTCTTGCCTGCGGTTCATCCCGACGGCGATCATGTCTACTTCACTTTCCAGCGTGCTGAATCCCAATGGGTGAGTCAGCGGGTGTCGTTGACGAATTGCTGTGCGATTGACCCTGTCCTCCCAGACGCCGTATCCACCACACCATGGCAGTTCGCGACGCTCGCCAGCTACGGCCTGATCGCCCGAGGCACGCCCACGGGGTGTGACGCCTGCAGGCAACTGTGGGACCTCGAAACGGGACAGATCCTCTTCGACGGACCATCCGACGCACGGGACGGGTTCTTCGTCCAAGAGGGTTCCAACGACACCGACCCTGCCGGCAGCACCCGGCTAGCCGGTGCCTCTCGCGTCGAAACGGCCGTGGCGTTGTCCATGGACCAGTGGCCCGCCGGTGGAGCCCAGTCAGTGGTTCTGGCAACGAGCGACAACTTTGCGGACGCCCAGACCGCCTCCCCTCTTGCGATCGCTGAAGGCGGACCCATCCTCCTCTCCCAAGCCGACGACCTCCATCCGGCCAGCCTGTCAGAGATACGTCGGATCCTGCCACTTGGCAACACCGTGTACCTCGTCGGCGGAACGGCCGTGCTCACAGACGACCTGCAATCCCAAGTGGACGAACTCGGCTACGAAACGGTCCGGATTGCCGGCCGCACACGAGGAGAAACGTCCACCGCCATCGCTGCGCATCTGGGGGGCAGCCACGCAGAGATATTCGCAATCGACGGGGGAGACTTCGTACCCGGTGTCATAGCCGGGTCCATCGCTGCCCAGCGCACCGGGGCGGTTGTCGTTTCCGGACCGGAAGGTGCCATCTATGCGCGGGACCACACCGACGCCTTCGTGGTGCAGGTCGGCGAGTCCGCGTTCGACGCTGCTCCGGATGAGGTCGTGACCGCCGATTCGCCGACGGACCTGTCGCTTGCAATGGCCGAGCGCTACTTGCCATCCGCGAATCGCGCGGCAGTCGCGTCTGCCGACAACTTCCCGGATGCCCTGGCCGGCGCGGCGCATGCCGCACGGGAAGGAATCCCCGTGCTGCTCACACCCAGCAACAACGTTCCCGGAACGCTTGCTGCACGACTGCAAGACCTGTCGGCTTTCTTCGTGTACGGGGGGCAATCGGCAGTGTCCTCGAGTGCGCTGGCCGCTGCTCTTGGGTGACTCGATTCCTCCATCGGTCGTTATCACCACTCGATTGGCACCGAGCGTGGGATCGAACCCGCACCGGTACGTCGTAGCAGGGCGCTGCCCTACCAGTTGGGTGACCTCGGAAAGTTGTCCTTGTCCCTAGGCGGCGGGGATGTGGCGCGGACCGGAATCACCGGCGACCTCCGACATAGAGTTCGGCGAGATCTTCCTTCTCCACCGCGCCAGTGGTCGGCTGTGAAGGGCCATTGCTGGGGAGGTGGGACTCGAACCCGCTTCCCGGGTCGCGACGGGTGTCGCACCCGCAGGTGACCATCAGCGGTGATGGATGAGCTGACCAGCGCCGCTGAACTGCCCGACGACGGCACCGATGTGGCGTTGCGTCCCCAACGGCTCTCTGACTTCGCCGGACAGCCCCAGTCGACCGAACAGCTTGCGGTGGTGCTCCAAGCGGCGTTGCAGCGCGGCGAACCCGCCCCGCATCTGCTGTTCAGCGGCCCGCCGGGGCTCGGCAAGACCACCCTCGCCCAGATCGTCGCCCACGAGATGGGAGTCGGGACGGCGTTCAAGTCGACCAGTGCACCGTCGCTTGAGAAGCCCGGCGACCTCGTTGCGCTGCTGACGTCGCGCGAACCCGGTGACGTGCTGTTCATCGATGAGGTCCACCGGCTCCCCCGTGTGCTGGAGGAGATCCTCTACCCGGCGATGGAGGACTTCGTCGTCGACATCGTGATCGGCGACGGTCCCGACGCCAAGTCGCTGCGGCTGCCGCTGCCCCCCTTCACCCTCGTGGCCGCAACGACCCGGTCCGGTCTGCTTTCGGCGCCGTTGCTGGACCGGTTCGGGTTGGAGCTCAACTTCGAGTTCTACGACGACGACACCCTTGCCGGGATCATCGCCCGGTCCGCCCGGCTGCTCGGCACCGACATCACCGACCAGGCCGCCGCCGAACTGGGATGCCGGTCCCGTGGGACCCCCAGGATCGCCAATCGGCTGCTCCGCCGCGTCCGCGACTACGCCCAGGTCCAAGGCAACGGCACCATCGACGCCGCCACCCTCGCCGGCGGACTGGCGCTGTTCGGCATCGACAGCATCGGGCTGGACAAGATCTCCACCCGCGTCCTCGACGTCCTCACCGGCACCTACGCCGGCCGTCCCCTCGGACTCAAGACGCTCGCCACCGCCGTTGGTGAATCGCCCGACACCATCGAGGACTCCGTTGAACCGTTCCTCATCCGCAAGGGCCTGATCGACCGGACACCCCGCGGACGCACCGCCACCACGGCGGCCTACACCCACCTCAACCGGAACCCGCCGGTCAACCATCAACTCCGCATCGCGTGAACGAACCGCAGGACACACCCGCTGGGCTTTCGCCGACCATGACGACCATGTCCGCCCCACTCCCATTCGGTGCCGCAGGCCTTCTGCTGGTCGCCACCGACGGCGACCACGCCCGGATGCTGCTTGCCCGCCGCAACTCCAACCGGTCCTTCCCGCTGTCCTGGTCGATCCCTGCCGGCGGCATGCGCCAGGGAGAATCGCCCATCGGCTGCGCGCTCCGGGAGGCCCGTGAGGAAATCGGCTCCTTGCCGGCACACGGGGTCGTGTCGGTCATCACCGACACCCAGCACAACGGCTGGACCTTCCACACCGTCATCGCAATCACCCGTGCGGCCGTCCCTGTGGTGGCCGCCGGCGTCGACCGGGACGAGATCAACACGCTCCGGTGGGTCGACGCCGACGAGGGCCGCCACCTCAACCTCCACCCCGGCCTGCGACGGGTGTGGGAACGGGTCAGCGGCCGCTGCGACGCCCTGGTTCGACGGAAACGGGTCATCGCGCCCTGACCCCGGGGACACCGGTCCGGCTGCCGGGCGGAATGACGGGAGCAACCACTCCCGAACCGCCGGAGCAGACCAATGGGCAAGTGCCACCAACCCACCAAAGCTGGACCGCCATGCAACCGTGACGTGACCCCCGGTCGCAACTGCGGCGCGGACCACCGGGCCTCGGTGGCTGTCATCGCCACCGCTGGCCTGGACCTCACCGGCATCACGGCAGCTGACCCGTTTGCCGGGGCCGCCCAGGTGGGCCTGCCCAGTCCCGAGCTGCGCCGCAACGGCGACCGGATCCGTATCGACTACCACGATCGTGCGGCGGCCCGGATCGACCTCGAGCCACGCCACGGGACACTTGGGGTGAAGACCAACAGCACCCTTGGCCCCGACGAGGTGCTCGACCTCGCCTCACGCATCGAGATCGCCGCCTCGGAACTGTTTGCCCGCTATGGCGAGACCCATGGGGCCGACAGCCCGGCTGACCTGATGGACAACAGCGTCCACCAACGGCCAGCCGTGACCACCGGCGACACCACACGGGTGGACTTCGGGGACGACACACGCGCCGAGATCGTGGTCGAACCGCGCCACGGAACCCTCGGCGTCCGGATCAACGCAACGTTGGCGGCCAACGAGGCCCAGATGTTCGCCCGGATCCTCGCCGCCCGATCCGCGTCGCTGTCCGCACCCAAGGGCCGTCCCGTCCAGCCAGCAAGGAGCCGATGATGTCCTACCCATGCGGCAAGCCGACCCTCGGTGGCGGCCCCTGCCAGAACACCACGGCCACCCCCGGTGCGCCCTGCGGGGCCTCCCACAACGCTGTGGGCGGCCTCGGTGCCGGCCTCAAGGCGTGGGCCGCCGGCAACGATGCCGCCGCAGCTGCGGCCGCGGACCCCTTCCACGACCCCGCCGCCACCCAGGCCGCCCACAACGTCGCCGTCCGCATGGGGAACCTCCGCGTTCTCGCGGCCCGCGCCGCCGCGCTTGGCCGATCCTCCAAGGGGATGACCGCCCCCCAGTTCGCCGACCGCAACACGCGCGGCAAGTTCATCGCCGCAGAAGCCCACAAGACCATCGAGATGTGGCGCAAGGAGGACCCGGTGGCCCCCAATGACAACCCCGCCCCAGTCCTCCCCGTCACCGAGATGGCCGAGACGATGTCGGCCCGGCAGATGGGCGACACCGCCGCCACCTACATGCAGCGGGCCATGCGCAAGGCCGGCCGCGCCAAGGACCAGACCGACCCGGCAGAACGGGCCGACCTGCTGTCCTCCGCCCAGTCCTACGCCCTGGCCGCCCACAAGCTCTACGACTTCGCCGCGCAGGACACCGAGGCAGTCGCCATCGCCGGCCACAACCTCGACCCGCAGGCACCCGACGTGCACCGGGCACAGGCCGCCAAGGCCGTCAAGACCGCCTGGACGGAGAACGGACGGATTGGCGGACGGCACAACGCCGCCGCCGCATCCGAACGGCTCCGGCAGGTCCGCACCCACCTCGTCAACGCCCTCGCCGGCTACGGCGAACCCGTCGGTGGTGAAGAGCCCCTCGTGGTGCCCACCGGCGACCCGCCGCAACTGCTCACCGACTACAAGGAGCACTCCAAGGCCATCAGCGAGCTGCTGACCATGCAGCTGAACGCCGCTGATGGCACCAACCCGGACGGCACGATCCACGACGGCACGGCCGCCTACGCCGAAGCCGATGCCATGCGGTTGCGGCAGGCCTACGACCACACCCGCCACGCGATCAACGTGCTCGACACCTACGTCGACCACCCCGACCACAACGAGGTGACCGCCTGATGGCCGGCTACCTGTGCGGAAAGCCGACCGCGACCGGCGGTCACTGCAAGAACACCGTCGCCACCCCCGGCGGACCCTGTGGTGCCACCCACACCGCACCGGATCTGATGGCAGCGCTGAAGGCCTCGATCGCAACGCACAAGACGGCGCAGCACGCCGCCGTCAGTGACCCGTTCCACACGCCGCAACCAATGGCCGACACCACCCACACACCGGCCAGCACAGGCACGGTGGAGGTACCGGCGGCGTTTCGCACCACCAAGGACCGCGCCTACACCGGGGCCCGAGTGGCCCTGGCCCCGATGTGGCACACCAAGGGCCTTGCTGTCTGGCAGCTCAAGGGCCACGCCACCCGCGGCGACGCCGCCGCGGCGGAACTGGCCGCCACCATCTCCGACCTCCGCGCCACCGACACCGGCGGGTATGTCGGCCCCACCGACGACCCCGAGATCCCGGAAGGACTGACCGGCAAGGACGCCTACGTCGAAGGCCTCCGACAGATGACAAAAGCGGTCAAGGGCATCGAGTCGGCAACCGACCTGATGAGCGTGACCGCCGACGAGCGGTCCGCACGGCTCGCCACGGCCCACGGCCGCGCCCATGCGGCCGTGAAGCTGTTCAGCACCGCCAAGGACACGATCACCAAGGGCCTGAGCGACGAGGAATACGCCGCCGTGCCGGGAGTCAGGGCTTCTCGCAAGGCCGCCTCAGCGGCAATCCGCGACGCACGATCGCGGATGCACGCATTCAGCTCCGCACCAAGGGTCAAGGCCACCGTTGGCGTGCTCAACGTTGCACAGCAGCACGTGGCCAACGCCCTTGCTGCCATGGACGCCGATCACGTCGACGATCCCGAGTTCGACTACCAGGCCATGAGCGATCTCGGACCCTCCAAGTGCGCCGACGCAGCCCTCGGGCACCTCGGGGACGCCCAGAAGTCCCTCGCCGGTGCCTCCGGACTGACCGACACCGACAAGGTCGAACGGCTCAAGTCCGCGCACACCCACATCGTGATGGCCGCCGCCTACGCCGACGCTGCCTACGAGACCTTCCTGAACTGACCCCACGATTCCGCGAGGACCTCGAGCAGGTCGGCCACGCGGTTAGGTGGAGAGGATCGCGGCGAAGTCGGCCGGGTCCATGGTGGGGATGCCCAGGTCAGCGGCCTTCTTGGCCTTGCTGCTGGTGCTGCCGTGCTCCACGACCACCAGCGAGGTGTTCTTCGACACCGATGAGGAGGCCTTGCCGCCCCGTGACTCGATCATCTCCTTGACCTCGGTTCGCGACATACCGGGGACCGCCCCGGAGACCACGATGGTCTTGCCGACGATGGGGTCATCGGCGGACGCCTGGACGGTCGCGCCGGTCGGTTCGACGCCGAGGGAGCGGAGGTCGGCGATGAGGTCCAGACGGCTGCGGAACCCGTCGAAGATGTGCTGGGCCTTGGTGTCGCCGACGCCGTCGACGACGGTCAGGTCGGCGGGCGACCCGTTGGTGATGACGTCCAGCAGGGCGTCCAGCGTCCCGTAGTGGTTGGCGATCCGGCGGCACATGGTGCGGCCCGTCATGCGGACGCCGAGGGCGGTGAGGAAGCGGTTCAGCGGCCGGTTCCGGGTCGCGTCGATGGCGGCGACTATCTGCTCGCCCGAGGTGGTCCCCCAGCCGTCGAGTCCGGCGACGTCAGCGGCGGTGAGCCGGTACAGGTCGGCGAGGTCGGACACCTTCCCGGCGGCCATCAGCGCTTCGATGACCTTGCCCGACACCCCGTCGGCGTCGAGGGCGTCGCGGGAGACGGCGTAGGTCAGCGCGGCAAGGGTGGAGCAGTCGGGGTTGGTGCAGCGCCACCGCAGCTCGGACTTGTCGATGTCGTCGGACCCGCAGTTGGGGCAGGCGGTGGGGGCCTGCCAGGGCGGCAGGTCGTGGGGGAGGACCGACACGACCTTGGGGATGACGTCGCCCATGCGGGCGATCTCGACCTCGCAGCCGATCGCGACCCCGAGACGGACTGCCTCGTTGACGTTGTGCAGGGTGACGTTGGACACGGTCACACCGGACACCTCGACGGGGGCGACGCGGGCGACGGGGGTGATCAGGCCGGTCCTGCCGATGCCGTCGTAGGAGATGTCCATGATCGTGGTGCGGCGGGCCTGCGCCGGGTACTTGAACGCCACGGCGTAGTTGGGGACCTTGCCGTCGGACCGGTCGCCGATCCGGGTGGCGTCGTCGTTGCTGCGGACCCGGCAGACGGCGCCGTCGATCTCGAAGTCGAGGGTGTCGCGCAGGCCGCCGATCCGGTCGATCAGGGCCATGGCGTCGGTGGGGTCGTTGGCCAGCACCGGGCCGTCGGTGACCGTGGCGACGGTCGGGACGCCCATGGTGGCGAGGGTGGTGAGACGGTCGTGGTAGGAGTCGCCGTCATCGTCGCCGGGAGTCTCGCCGTAGTAGTCGTAGGCGGCGAAGGTGAGGCGTCCGTCGTAGTCGTGCTCGGCCTCGGACTTGTCGCGGCGCAGCATCCCGGCGATGCAGTTGCGCGGGTTGACGAACGGGGCCTTGCCCTTGGTGCGGCGAGCGTCGTTGGCGGCGTCGAAGGCGGCGGCGTCCATGTAGACCTCGCCGACGATGTCGAAGGGGCCGGTGATGCCGGGGGGCATGGGAACGGTCTGGGGGAGGTTGGTGATCTCGTCGTGGTTGGCGTAGGCCTCGCCTGCCTCGCCGTTGCCACGCGACACGACCGCGTCCAGTCGGGCGGTGCCGTCGCCGACCGGCACGAACCTGGCTCGAGCGCTGGACCCGTCCATCTTTGGGGTGACGATGACGCCCTCGGTGGGGCGGTGGCGGTCCCACCACTTGTCGATCTCCTCTGCGGTGGTGGCCTTGGCCAGCGACAGCATGCGGCGGGGGTGGACGATGTCGCCGGCGTTGGTGCCGGCAGCGACCTCGTCGAGCAGGCCCGGAGGCGCGGGCCAGCCGTTGGTCTGTACGGCCTTGGCGATGGCTTCCACGGTGGCGTCGTAGGCGGCGTCGTCCAGGGGGGAGACGTTGCCGCCGTAGTAGGCGTCGGCGGCGTCCAGGGCGACGGCGGAGGCGATGTCGAACGCCGCCCGGTCCGTGACGATCTCGGTGGGGGAGGGGACTGCGGTGGTGGCGGTCAAGGCGTGTCCTGTTCTTGTGCTGGTCGTGGCGGGGCGGCGGCCTCGCATGCCGTACGTCCTGCTAGTAATCGTAGCACTCAACTCGATGCGCCACAAGGCCTTGCGTCAATATCTCAATCTGATACACTCACAGCGAAACAACCGACGGAGAGAGTCGAGACGACACGTGACCACCGCACTCAACACCGACATGTACGAGTTCACGATGCTCCGCAGCGCCGTGGCCGACGGCACCGCCGACAAGGCCGCCACCTTCGAGGTGTTCGCCCGCAGCCTCCGCAACGGCAACCGCTACGGCGTCCTCGCCGGCACCGGCCGACTCCTCGACGCCATCGAGGACTACCGCCTCGACACCGACACCCTCGACTGGCTCCTCGACACCGGCATCATCGACCCCGCCACTCGCGAGTGGATTGGTGACGACTGGACCTTCACCGGCCGGATCACCGGCTACCGCGAAGGCGAGCTGTACTTCCCCAACAGCCCGGTCCTCACCGTCTCCGGCCGCTTCGGCGAAGCCGTCCTCCTCGAAACCCTCATCCTGTCGGTCCTCAACCACGACTCCGCCGTGGCCACCAAGGCCGCACGCATCCGCGCCGCCGCCGGCACCCGCACCGTCATCGAAATGGGGTCACGGCGCACCCACGAGGACGCCGCCGTCGCCGCCGCACGCGCCACCGCCATCGCCGGGTTCGACGCCACCTCCAACCTCGCCGCCGCACGCGCCTACGGCATCAAGGCCGTCGGCACCGCCGCCCACGCCTGGACCCTCGCCCACCGCACCGAAGCCGCCACCTTCGACGCCCAGATCGCCGCGCTCGGCGTCGACACCACCCTGCTGATCGACACCTACGACATCGAGACGGGCACCCGCGAGGCCATCGCCGCCGCCCGCCGCGCGGGCCGCACAGGTCCCGGTGCCATCCGCATCGACTCCGGCGACCTGGCCCTCGAGTCCAAGCGGTGCCGCCGCATCCTCGACGAGGCAGGTGCCACCACCACCCGCATCGTCGTCTCCGGCGACCTCGACGAGCACACCATCGCCACCCTCACCGACGCCCCCATCGACGGCTACGGGATCGGCACCAAGGTCGTGTCGGGCCTCACCGCACCCGGTTTCGTCTACAAGCTCGTCGAGATCGCCGACACCAACGGGATGCGGCCGGTGTCCAAGGAGGCCGAAGGCAAGCGCACGGTCGGCGGACGCAAGCGGGCGTGGCGCGAAACCACCGCCCACGGCCACGCCGCCATCGAGCACGTCGCCACCCCAATGGGCAACGCGACGCCGCAGTGCGTCGGCGGCGAACTGCGCAACCTGATCGTGGAGCTGTGGGATGGCAGCCGCACGGACCGCTCGACCGTGGCCGACGCCCGCACCGTCAACGCCGCCGCGATCGCCGAACTGCGCGACGACGCCCTCGCCGTCCACCCCGGCACCCCCACCGTCCTCACCATCGTCACCGAACCCCGATAGGAGACCCCATGCCCACCGACAGGACCCTGCGCATCAAGTACCTGATGCGCCGCCTCGGCCGGGACCGGTTCGTGGAGGAGATGTGCCGCCGGTTCTACGGCGGAACCGCCACCGACCGCCTCGACGCCGTCGACCAGATGTACGCCCACTACACCCAGCCCCGGCCGGCCACCCCCGCCACCCGCTGACAAGCCACGGAGACCTTCATGACCCGCGCACTGATCATCGTTGACACCCAGGTCGACTTCGTCGAGGGCGGACGCCTCGCCGTTGACGGCGGACGTGAAGCCGCCACCGCGATCACCCGCTACCTGGCAGCCGAGTCCGGCCGCTACGTCGCGATCGCAGCGACCAAGGACTGGCACACCCCCGACACCCACAACCACTTCCCCGCGACCGCCGACGACCCGATCGACATCGCCAACGGCATCTGGCCGGTCCACTGCATGGCCGGCACCGCCGGCAGCGAGTTCACACCCGAACTGCGGCTGCCCGACGGCACCCCGACGTTCCTCAAGGGCCAGACCGACGCCTCCTACACCGGGTTCGACGGCATCCTCGCCGCCGACACCCCCTGGGGCGAGTCCGGCACCCTGCTCGGCGACTGGCTCGCCGTTCGCGGCATCACCGCCGTCGACGTGGTCGGGATCGCCTACGACGTCTGCGTGGCCGCCACCGCCATCTCCGCCGCGAACGCCGGCCTGGCCGCCACCGTGATCCGGCCCCTCACCGCCGCCATCGGCGGCGAGGTCACGACCGCCGCCGAAGCCGACATGGCCGCCGCCGGCGTCACCATCTGCAACACCACCCCGGGGGACGTCAGCGACGACCTCGACCCGGTCGCGCTGGCCGCACAGGTCAACCCGCTCCACGTTGTGTCGGTCGCGGTCATGCTGCGCGAGTCCGACGGCGAACTGGTCCACGTCGAGCTCGGGATCGACCCCGGCAACGGCAACATCCGCACCGAGTACCTGTACGGCGACGACGGCCGCGTCGACCTGCGCGGCCTGCGCGACGCCGTCGTCATGACCGCCGACGCCGACTACCTGGCTGACGGCCGGGTGGAGTACGTCTGGGTGCGGCCCACCGACGGGGCACTCATGCGTTGAGCAGACACGGCAGCCGAAACCGCCCGCCGCACCCGGTGGTGGGCACCCCGCACACGGGAGCAGACATGACCGCAGACACCAAGGCCTTCTACGTCGATGACCACGCCGGCACCGCCGCCGTCCTCCGCGCCGACACGCCACGGATCGCCCAACAGTGGATGGCCGCCGAGACCGACAGCGCCCCGGCCGACTGGGTCGCCCGCAGGGTCGATGAGGACCGTGCCCGCTACATCGCCGCCGCACTCCGCGACGGCACCTGGCATGGCTGGCCAGCCGGTGGGTCCGCGCAGGACTCCCGTGCCTTCTGGCTGGACGTCGAAGAGGCCGTCACGCCCGTCGCTGCATCCGTCATCCCGACCGTGCGCGCAGGCTTGATCGCCCTTGACGGCCGCGGCGACCTGCACGGCTGGCAGGTGCCCGCATGACCGCGCTGACCGCCGCCCGCGTCGCAGAACTCTTCAACGACTGCGAAGGCGGCACCACCCCGGTGGAGGGACTGCGTCTCGACCACTTCCACGACGACCGGGTCGCCGAGCATCGCAACGAGATCGCCGCGATGCTCAACGAACTGCCCGACGACTTCCACGCCGCCGGCGGTGGCGGCTGGTCGTTCCTCAACGCCTGCACGGACCGCAACGGCCGGCAGTGGTGCGACACCCACGCAACCGTCGGGATGCTCCTCGCACTTGGCATCGCCGCAGGCATGGTCACCTTCGCGCTGCCACGCCCCATGTGGCACGTACTACCGGGCGGCATGCCCTACCTGATCATCAACACCGACGCCCCGCAGGACGACCTCGACCTGACCGACCAGACGGAGAACCGATGACCACCATCGACGCCGCATTGCCGTCCGCCACCGTCACGACCGGTCCCGGTGTCGTCGTGACCGCTGCGGCCATCAACCCCGTCCTCGGCGACCTGGCCGGGAACACCAACCGGATCATCGATGCCGTCGCGGCATGCGGTGACGCCGACGTCGTCGTCCTCGGGGAACTGGCGATCTGCGGATACCCGCCACAGGACCTGCTGCTCCGACCCGACTTCGTCACGCAGGCCTGGCAGGCAGTCCGCAACCTCGCCGTCCGCCTCGACGCAGTCGCACCGGGGGTCGCTGTCGTACTGGGCGCGCCCGCCCCGGCCGACGACCTTCCCCACGGAGCCGCGGTCGGCGTCCCGGCCGACGCCGGCGGAGCCCGGTTGGCGGCCAACGTCGCCGTTGTGCTGCTCCACGGACGCGTGGTCGGCGGCTACGCCAAGCGGTCGCTGCCGACCTACGGGACATTCGATGAAACACGGGTGTTCCTGCCGGGTGCGGCATCGGCCCGCGGGAACACACCGGTGGCGACCGTCCAGCTCGATGACACCCGCAGCCTGGCGATCGGCCTTGCCGTCTGCGAGGACCTGTGGACCGGACAGTGGGTCGAAGGGGTGGAGGGCACCGGAGTCGTCGACGTCGTGTGCATCCCCAACGCCAGCCCCTACGAGGTCGGCAAGGACCAGGTGCGTGTCGGCCTGGTATCGGCAGCCGCCGTCGCCGCAGGTGTGCCCGTCGTGTACGCCAACCTCGAGGGCGGACAGGACGACGTGGTCTTCGACGGCCACTGCATCGCCGCCACCCCCGGTGGCCACCTCGTGCAACGGCAGCCGTTCGGCCTGCCCGAGCCGTGCGGGCAGGGTCCGATCGACCCGGTCGCCTTCGACGCCGACCTGATGGCCGACACCGCCCTCGCCCAGGTGTGGGCGGCACTGGTGACCGCCACCCGCGACTACGCCGCGAAGACGGGGTTCGACCGGGCCGTCGTCGGACTGTCCGGCGGCATCGATTCCGCCGTCACCGCAGCCGTCGTCGCCGACGCACTCGGCGGACACAACCTGCTCGGCGTCACCATGCCGGGCCCCCACTCCTCACCCATGTCGGCCGAGGACGCCGAAGCCCTCGCCGGCAACCTCGCCGCCGACTTCGCCACCGCACCGATAGGCGGGATCGCCGAAGCCGCCACCGGTGCCCTGCGAGACGTTGTGGCATCCCGGAACGGAACCCGGTTCGCCAACCCCGTCACCGCCGAGAACCTGCAGGCGCGCGCCCGCGGGATGGTGCTGATGGCGGTCTCCAACGACACCGGGCGCCTTCTGGTCACCACCGGCAACAAGTCGGAGTACGCCGTCGGCTACGCCACCCTGTACGGCGACATGGCGGGTGGGTTCGCCGTCCTCAAGGACCTGCCAAAGACCCTCGTGTACGCCCTCGCCCGATGGCGCAACCGCCAACCGGGCGGCACCGTCATCCCCGACCGGTCGATCACCCGGCCCGCTTCGGCAGAGCTGTCTGCTGACCAGTCCGACGAGGACACCCTCGGTGACTACCCGACCCTGGACCGCATCGTTCTCGCACACGTCGACGCCGACATGAACGCCGCCACGATCGCCACGGCCGGAATCTGCGATGCCGAACGGGCCGCACGGACCGTCCGGATGATCGAACTGGCCGAGTACAAGCGCCGACAAGCCGCTCCCGGTCCCAAGATCACCTCCCGTGCCTTCGGGTCCGACCGGCGCCTCCCCATTGCGCGGGCGCTCGCATGACCGATCGATCCTTCACCGGCAGCAACCCGCAAGCCCGACTGTTCGACGAACACGACATTGTCCGGGGATGGTCCTGGACGGTCACCACCGATCGGGGAGTCCGGCGCGTCACCCTTCCAGCCCTGGTCGCAGCGACGCCGGCAGGCACCCCCATCGACTGGCTGTTCACCGAACACATCGAGCTGCTCGACGCCTACATGGTGTCGCTCGCCACCGAACACGGTGCGCTGCTTTCCGCCCCTGCGACGACCGGCCGGGCCAGGCGCACCGCCCGCACCGCATGGAGGACCCTCCTGCGCCTCGGGCTCGAATGGGCCGTCGCCAGCCGCGACACCGGCCGGACCGTCACCATCCGCGACGCCAACATCCTGGGCACCGTGTTCGCGTTCGCCCACCGTGCCCGCCGGGTGTGCGACGACCTCGGTGACAGGCCCCTGCCGCCCGGCATGTTCGATGCCCTGCCGCCCGACGGCCTCGTGGAGGGCACCCCGGAACTGGTCCCCGCCGACCCCGACCGGGCCGGGCTCGGAGCACTCTGGGTGCTCAGGACCGCCGACGGCACCGCGTTGCCGACCGGGCTGCGGCAAGTGATCAGTCCGATGGGTGGTGGTACCGACCCCGAGCTCCTCATCGTCGCCCACCTCAACGCCATCAGGGCCATGCTGGACGCCGACGACACCGACCGTTGGGCTGCCTGGGGCATGACAGCCGACCTGTTCGGCGGCGTCATCGACCCCAACAGGGGCGACGTCGGATTCGATGCAGTCCGACTCCCCGTGGACGACCCCGGAGCGGCCACCATCGACATCTACCTGCGGACCGTGGCTCACGACGTCGCCGCAGACCCGACCATCACCGAACCCGCCCCGACGCGATGAGCAGCACCACCGGAGACGACATGACCACCGACAACCTCGCCCGCCTCTACACCGAGGTCACCGGCATCCCCATCGACGGTTCCGACGACATCGACGCGATGAACCCCCAGTGGCTCGCCCACCTCTACGGACGCGCACTCGACGAGGTCTACCAGCAGCGGGCGCTGCTCGCCTGGGCAGCCGGGGCCATCGAGGCCTCCATGGAGTTGAAGGGCTACCCGAAATCGCGCCGAGGACCCATGGCCAACGTTGTCGAGACCATCACGGAAGCGGCGCGCGGCGGGGTCACCGACGCGTTTCCCAGGCTCCGGCACCCCAAGGACTACCTGGCGCGTGCCGGGGCACCGAAACTGCTCACCCGCGGCACCTGGGAGGCCGAACTGGCCGACCGCCACCCGTCACGACGGAGCACCCGATGACCGACACCTGCTACGACCCGACCGACTACCCGCCCTTCGCCGTCACCGCCGACGTCGTCGTCATCACCGTCAGGGACGGCAAGGCGATGGTGCTGGCGCACAAGCGCGACGGTAACCCGCATGCGGGACGGCGTGCGCTGCCCGGCACCTTCATCGCACCCGACGAGGACGCCGAGGCGACCGCGTTGCGGGCCCTGACCGTCAAGGCCGGGATTGCCCTCGGCGTCGGCCACCTCGAACAACTTGCCACCTACAGCGCTCCCGACCGGGACCCCCGGATGCGTGTCGTGTCCGTCGCCCATGTCGCACTCGTGCCCGATCCGGGCGACCCGCCGATGGGGGAGTGGACCGAGCCCGATACCGACGGTTGGGCGTTTGACCACGCGACCGTCGTGGCTGACGGGATGGAACGGGCGCGGGCCAAGATCGAATACACCGGTCTGGCCGCCTCCCTTGCCGGCGAGACGTTCACGCTCACCGACCTCTCCGACGTCTACGAGGCACTGTGGGGCCACGCGCCCGGCTACTCGGCCTTCCGCCGCAAGGTGCTGGCCGCCGACGGGTTCGTTGAGGAAACCGGGGAGACCCGGCCGGCGAACAAGGACGGCTCCGGACGGCCCACCAAGCTGTACCGGGCGGGCAAGGGCACCACTCTTCATCCGCCGATCACCCGCGACACCACCTGAAGCAGTCCGGTGTTCCGCCAACCAGCCCCGCCGCCACAGGGCGGGCTGCCTCGGCGAGGCGGTCCGACCGTTGGCTGCTGCCATCGACCGGATCGCTGGCTGGCCAGCCAGGGACACCGAGCTGTGCCCCTTCGCAGTCCTGCGGGGGCACAGCCGTTTGTGGGCCGCGACGTTTGTCCGTTGACGGCACCCCGGGCGTCCGCAAGAGGAATGGGAGAACCATGACGACCTGCGGATCAACGACCCGGAACGGCACCGCCTGCCAACGCCCACTCGTGGCCGGACGCTGTCCGGACCACGGAACAAGCGCATCCCCCGCTGTCGTGCCCGTCGCACCAGTGGTCGCCGGCGGTTCCGGGACCGACCCGTTCCTCAGCCCGGCCGGCAACGGGCCGGACGTGTCGGTCCTGACCGGCCACCCCGCCCTCCTCGACGTCATCGCCGCGTTCGACGCGGAGGACATCCCGCTGCACGCCGTCGGCGGCTGCGTCCGCGACCTCATCCGGACCGGCACCCCCGGCAACGACCTGGACCTCACCACCCCCGCCGACACCGACACGATCAGGCGTCTGCTGGACCCCCTGGGCAGCCTGACCCTTGAGGGCGTGTCCTTCGGGATGGTCCGGCTCTGCCGCAAGGGGATGCCGGACGTGGAGATCACCCGGTATCGCACCGAGACCTACGACGACGAGGGCTCCCGCAAGCCCACCACAAGGACCGCCTCCGACTTGGTGGAGGACCTCGAGCGCCGCGACTTCACCGTCAACGCGATGGCCGTCGACCTGATGTCGGGCGACCTCGTCGACCCGTTCGGCGGTGCGGCCGACCTGCACGCCGGGGTGCTGCGCGCGGTGGGGGACCCGACGGAACGGTTCGCCGAGGACCCGCTGCGGGTCATCCGAGCCATCCGGTTCTCCGCCCAGCGCGGCTGGCGGCCCGACCCCGACACGCGGGCGGCGGCCAAGCAGACCGTGGCCGACGGGCGTCTAGGCATCGTGTCGGACGAGCGGATCGTTGCGGAGGCCCAGAAGATCCTCGTGTCGCCCCACCCGGCGGCCATGTCACGGGCGATCCGTGGCGCCCATTCCCTGGGCTGTCTCTACCGGCTGTTCCCCGGGGTGTCGGTGATGGCCGGCATGCAGCAGACCGCATCCGGGATGGACCGGTGCGACGAACCCGCCGACCGTCTTGCCTTCATGATCAAGCTGTCCGGGCCCGACCCCAAGGCCATCGGCTCCATCCTGAAGCGGGCCAAGTGGCCCCACGAGCAGGTCGACGCGGCTGTCCGGATCGCCCGTCTGGCCAAGGTCGCCGACCGGTACTCGCCCGATGTGCGCGGCGAGGAACGCATCCACGGCCACCCTGGCAGCGAACCCGACATCGAGGCCCGGCGGCTGGTCCGGACCTACTCCGACGCCGAACTTGACGCGGCAGCCCGGATCGCACGGGCGGACCGCAGCGGCCTCCACCCGTCCGTGGCCCAAGCGCGGAAGGACGCCGACGTCTGGCGGGCCCCGCTGCCCGTCAACGGCCACGACGCGATGACGGCCGGATTGCGAGGGCCGGCGATCGGCACGGCGCTGCGGACCTGTGAAAGCCTGTACCTCCGGGGAATGACCACACGGGAGGACCTACTGACTTGGTTGCGATGAGTTGCCGGCGGGAGACCGCCGCTGGTTCGCCCTGCGGACACCCCTCGACCACAGGCGACTGCGGCCGCCACCACACCATGGACGCCGTAGTCGCCTGGCACCACGGCCACCAGGTCGCGTCCGCCTCGGACCCGTTCTCGGCCCGATCGGCAGACGAGACACCACAGACCGCAGTCGACCGTCGCCTGCGCGAGGCCCGCATCGCAATCGATGAACTGCTGGAAGCCGGGACAGCCCACGGGGCCTCCGACGTCGACGCCGAGATTGGTCTGGCCGTCGGGCCGCTCCGTCCGATGAACAGCCTCGAGGCCGAGCCCTATTGGTTCGAGCCAACGCTCGTGTCGCGAACCGAGGACCTGAGGGGCCCGAGGCCGGGACGTCGTCACGCCCCCCACTGCCGCTCGTCCGGGACAAATCACAGGTCCAGCAGCACCACTGCTTGGGACGCCACCGCCGAGACGCTGTGCGACTGCCTGAACCGGGCCCTGTTCGTCCGGTCGGTCCTGGAGAGGGCCGAGGCGTCGATCCGTGCCGCACGACTCCTCGCGGAGGACCGGCCGCCCACAGCCGGAGACGTCCAAGCGGTTCTTGCCGCCGATCCCCGCATCGGGTTCACGCCCGATGTTCGGGGCGCGGCCAGTGACCCCACGGGGACCGACCACCTGATGGTCGCACTCCGCGCCAAGATCGCTCTCCACGCCGAACCGGACGCAGCCGCATGGTTGTTGGGGGTTGCCAGCCGGCTTGAGAGCGTCGCCATGACCAGCTCAGACCGCCGAGACCGTCGTGTCGCCGCGGCAGCGTCGAAGTTCATTCGTCAGAAGGGACCGGTTGGACGGCACGAACTGATCGATGCCGCCGTCATGGACGTGCCCTGGTACGGACGATCCGGGTCCGAACGCAGGACAGCAGAGCGACTGATCGACACTGCTGCCCGGCAAGCATCGGAGTCCGGGGAAGGCCCAGCGGAGGCGTACCGGAACGAGCGCAGTCGCACTGGTTCGGTGTCTTGGCGCGAACGTGCCGAAAGTGCACCAGGAGCCTTCCTGCTCGCCACGCAGGTGGAGGACCCAGAGGTGGCCATCCGGAGGGACATGGCCTACGCAGGCTGGCGCGACCGGCACGGCATCCCGCACCCGCACACCTACGACGACGACTGCGCCTGCCCCCGCTGCCATGACGCGGACCGAGCGTCTCGGCGGCCACACGCCACCGACCCCTTCTGAGCACTTGTAGGCGACGCCCAGTTCGCCTGCGGCAGCCCGGGGCCAGACGGAATGGCCGGGTACACGGCATCCCGATCACGGATGTCGCACCCCCCATCCATACTTGAGGCATCAACCCAACTGCTCGATCAATGAGCACATGAGTACGATGCAGAAGGCGCCGCGATGAAGATCCTCCACACCAGCGACTGGCACGTCGGGAAGCTGCTCCGGGGTGCCTCCCGTTTCGATGAGTACGTTGCTGTGCTGACCGAGATCGCCGACCTGGTGGAATCCGAGGACGCCGACCTCGTCATCGTCGCCGGCGACGTGTTCGACACCAAGAACCCGGCACCCGAGGCCGAACGTCTCGTCTACTCGACGCTGCAGCGGATCGCTCGCCACTGCCCCGTCGTGGTGATCGCGGGCAACCACGACCACCCCGGGAAATGGGGTGCCGTCCGCGGCCTCCTGGACCTCGCCAACGTCACCGTCGCCGCCTCCGTCGTCGCGCCGTCCAAGGGCGGCACGATCCGGGTGGAAACCAAGTCGGGACCGGCCAACGTTGCGCTGGTTCCTTGGCTGTCCCAGCGCGGGATCGTGTCCGCAGACGACCTGATGGACTACGACCGCGACGCCAACGCGTCGGCCTACAGCGACCGGCTCGGCCGGATCCTGCGGGCGCTGTCCGGCAAGTTCGTCGAGGGCGAAGTCAACGTCATGACCGCCCACCTGACCGTGGTCGACAAGACCGGCCAGGTGGTCCTTGGCGGCGGCGAACGGAAGGCCCACACGGTCTTCGACTACTGCGTGGACTCCACCGTGTTCCCGGCATCGGCGCAGTACGTCGCCCTCGGCCACGTCCACCACGCCCAGGACCTGTCGGCCAAGACCCCGGTCCGCTACTGCGGCGCCCCGATGCATCTGGACTTCTCCGACACCCCCGACGACAAGTCGGTGTCGATCGTGGAGGTCGAACCGGGGAAGGCCGCAGCGGTCAGGGCCGTGCCGATCAAGGGCGGCCGCAGAATGGTGACCCTCAAGGGCACGCTCACCGAGTGCGAGGCGCAGGCGGCCAAGTGGGCTGACCCGGACGGCCCCGGTGCGTGGTTCCGCGTCCTGCTGGACGAACCCCGCCGGGCCGGACTGGCCGAGGAGGTCCGCGACCGCATCCCCGATGCCATCGACATCCGGCCACGGGACGCTGACGTCGACGTCGATGCCGGCAGCGACGTCCTCGACGACGCCGACGCCAACCCCATTGACCTGTTCACCGAGTTCTGCACCGAACGGGGCATCGAGGACCCGCGCGTCGTCAAGCTGTTCGGCGAACTCTACGACGAGGTCACCTCCGCCGGTGACGAGCCCGCCGACCTCGCCCAGGCCTCCTGACCGCAGCTCACCCCCCACCAACGGAAGGACCCCGCAGTCATGCGTCCGCTCCGCATCACCATGGAAGGGTTCGCGTCGTTCACCGACCGGACCGTCATCGACCTCACCGACGTCGACCTGTTCGCCCTCGAAGGACGCACCGGTGCCGGCAAGAGCTCGGTGATCGACGCCATCACGTTCGCACTGTACGGCCGTGCCCACCGCTACGACGCCCGGCAGGTCTCCCCGTTGCTGTCGCAGTCCTGCGGCACCGGGTTCGTGGCGCTGGAGTTCTCCGTCGGTGACACCGTCTGGCGGGCCGTCCGCGTGCTGGCCCGCACGAAGACGTCGGCCAACACCAAGGAAGCCCGCCTCGAACGGGTGCGTGAGGACGGCAGCGGCAAGGTCGAGGCTGCCAGTCCCCGCAGCGTCACCGACCGGGTCGGTGAGATCCTGGGGCTCGACTTCGACCAGTTCTGCAAGGTCGTGGTGCTGCCGCAGGGGGCGTTCGCGGAGTTCCTCCGGTCCACCGGGAAGGAACGCGCCGACCTGCTCGTGGAGATCCTCGGTGTCGACATCTACCGGGTCATGGGCTCCGCCGCCCGTGTCCGCAACAAGGCCGCGCAGGGCCGCGTTGACATCGCCCACGCCCGCTTGGAGCCGCTGGAAGGGGCCACGCCGGAGGCGATCAAGGCGGTCCACGCCGAGATCAAGGGCTACGAGGCCGCCGACGGCCTGCTTGCCGAGGCCGCCGATGACCTGGACGCCATCAAGGCGCGCGGCACCGTGGCCGCGCAGGAGCGGGACACCGCGACCGCTGACGTTGACGCAGTCGCCGCCCTCGCCATCCCCGCCGGTGTCGGCACACTCGCGGCCGAAGCCGCTGCTGCCAAGGACCGGATCGGTGTGGCCGACAAGGCCCGACGGGAGGCCGTGGCGGCCTCCGATGCGCTGGAGAGCGCCCTTGCAGGCATGCCGGCGCTGGACCGCATGCAGCGGGTCGTGGATCTGCGGGCCGGCTACCAGCGGATGGTCGAACAGGGCGTGGCGCTCAAGGGAAAGGCCGAGACAGCCGCGCAGGAAGCCGACAACGCCCAGATGGCGTTGGATGAGGCCGAACGGGTCGTGGTGGAGGCCCGTGAGGCCCACGAGGTGCTCCGGGCCACCGGTCACGCCCACCGGCTCCTTGCGGGACTGCACGCGGGGGATGACTGCCCGACCTGCCAGCGGCCGTTGGACACCGACCCCGCGGTGCCCGCCGACGACGAGATCGCGGCTGCGGCCAAGTTGCTGGCCGACGCGGAGCAGGCACGGAAGGCCGCCAGCGCCGGCCGGGACACCAAGGTCCGTGAACACGCGGCGCTCGGGGCGCGGCTGACGGCCGCGCGGGACGAGGCGATGCGGGCCAAGACAGACGTGGCCGAAGCGGAGGAAGCCATCCCGGCGCCGCTTCGCGACGACCCCGGCGCGCTGTCTGCGGCGCTCACCGAACGCCGTGCCGCCCAGCAGCAGTGGGAGGCCGCTCGCGGCCGGGTCAGGCAGGCCGACGCGGCCCTGGACAGGGCCCGGTCGGACGCCGAGACGCTCAACGAGTCACTGGCCTCGGCTTGGAAGGCCATCGACGCCGCACGCGACACCGTGTCTCGACTGGGTGCCCCTGCCCTGGCGCGCGAAGACCTTGGGGCGGACTGGAAGATGCTGTTGGACTGGGCGGGCGAGATCATGCCTGTGCTGACCGCCACCAAGGCGGCTGCGGAGGCCAAGATCGACAAGGTCAGCCAGGAGTACCGGGCCCGTCGCCAGCGCCTGGTCGAGGACCTTTCCGCGATCGGCATCCACCTGCGCACCGACATCAAGGAGGACCCCGCCGCTGCGGTGTCGCGTGTGCGGACCGACGCGGCCGGACGGATCGCCCGACTGCGCGCCGACGCCGAACGGGCGGAGGCGCTCCGTGAGGAGGTCACCGACGCCCAGTCAGACGTCGAGCTCACCAAGGAGGTCGGCGACCTGCTGGCGTCCAAGGGCTTCGAACGGTGGCTGATCGACCGGGTCGTCGCCCGTCTTGTCGTCACCGCGTCGGCCCGGCTGAAAGAACTGTCGGGCGGCCAGTACTCCCTGACGACCGATGATGCCGGTGAGTTCGCTGTGATCGACCACGTCAACGCCGACAGCGTCCGCACGGCCAAGTCGCTGTCGGGTGGGGAGACGTTCCTGACCGCGCTGGCACTGGCGCTGGCACTGTCGGACCACGTGGCCGCCCACTCCACGCAGGGAACCAAGATCGAGGCGTTGATCCTCGATGAGGGGTTCGGGACGTTGGACGCCGACACCCTGGACACCGTCGCCGTGGCCATCGAGGAACTCGGTCAGTCGGGCAAGCAGGTCGGCATCATCAGTCACGTCCGGGAACTGACCGAACGCATCCCGCACCGGATCCTTGTGACCCGGGGACACGACGGATCGAAGGCGACCATGCAGCCCTCGGCCCTGCAGGCGGCCTGATTTTGGGTCGGCCACTAGCCCCGAGCTGCAAATTTTTGGGGACTAGTTAGCAGGAGCGTAGACGCGTAGTGTCGAATATCAGTGTGACGGAGAGAAATGTCCGCTGACAGAAAGTGATCCCGCCGTGTCCGACCGCATGTCCATCGAGGAGCTGACCGCACGCTCGGATGAGACGCTCCAGCGTCTCGCTGACCTTCGTGCTCGCCTCGAGGCGCAGAGGGAGTACGAAGCCAATCTGCCGCCGCGTTCGGAGATCACTGACTTCCAGGGTCCGGAACGACGCATGGTCGTTCGTCTTGCTGTGGCGGTGGACCAGTGCAAGGCCGACCTGTGCAGCCTTCACACTGCGCTGGTCGTCAGCATTGCCCGGAAGTGGGCCGGCGGACGGCAGGACCTGATGGAGGAGTACGTTCAAGCAGGACGTCTCGGGCTGCTCGAGGCGATCGACAGCTACCAGATCGGGGCCGGGAAGTTCTCCTCCTGGGCGTACAAGAACATCGTCCGTGTCGTTGCAGAGGCACGCAACAACGCGGCCGACACCCCCCTGTCGGCTTGGGACCGGAAGATCGAACCTCGGATCCGGCGTGCGCAGCGAGCCGTCCTGGATGCCAACCCTCTCGCCGCCGAACTCGGGCCCGAAGTCATGAAGGCGTGCAAGGACTCCATTGCCGACGGGGTGTCGGAACGAACGATCACCGCGATCCTGACCGCGACCCGGATGTCTGGCTTGGACGTGTCCGCGCCCCTTGGCACCCCCAGTCACGACGAGGACGTGGAATCAGCCCAACTTCTCGAACAGATTCAGGAGGCCGCCGAAGGCCTCGATGACGAATGCAGGATCGCGTTGGTGATGCGGCTCGGGTTGGACGGGGGACATGAGGCGACCTGGCACGAGATCGCCGACCGGATAGGCCTCGCGACGGGCACGGCCCGCCTCAGATACGAAGAGGCAGTCGACACCATCCGGAAACGGATGAGCAGAACCCCAGCCGGCCTGTTCTGAGCGGCTGCTCAGTCCGACGGGGTGAAATCCAGCGGCTCTGAGCGGCTGTTGGGACCCGTGATCCAGTCCACGCTGCCGTCGGCTCGGAGGATGGCCGCCTCGGCGGTCAGGCGTGCGGCGGCGGGCACCGACACGGCCCACTGGCCGTGCCCGTAGGACTCGGCGATGGCGTTGTGGTCGAACCGCAGGCGGCGCATGACCTCCTCGGCCTGCGCTTCGGTGGCGAACACAACCCGTGCGGTCGCCCACCCACCCCTCTTGACCAGTGCGGCCACCACGAGCTCATCGCCACGACGGACGGCGCGGACGACGTCGCCGTAGTTGACCGACCGGCTGTACCAGAGGGGATGATCGATCTTCCAGCCGCCCTCGACAGCCTTGGCCCACGTCGTTTCCGCTCCGGTGCCCGTCTTTTCCGGATTGGCGAAGCGGATCAGGAGGCGCACGGCATCGGTGGTCATGGTGGGAGTAGACATCGGCAGGACCCTCCGAGGAAAGTTCCCCCGGGGGCGTGGATTGCGGCGTGGGCCGACCATCACCTGCCGTGGCCTACGAGACCAACATCCTCACGATCATCGGCAACCTCACCGGTGACGTCACCCTGCAGTACACGCAGGGCGGCGTGGCCGTCGCACGGCTCAGGGTCGCGGTCAACGAGAAGCGTGGCGACCGGGAGACCAAGTGCTTCTGGGATGTCGACGCCTGGCGAAGCCTGGGCGAGCATGTCGCCGCCAGTTTGAAGACCGGCGACCGGGTCATCGTGATCGGCCGGACCGTCGATGACTCCTACACACGGGCGGATGGCACCGAGGTCCGCACGAAGAAGATCGAGGCCGACGCGGTCGGCCCCGACCTTCGATTCGCCACCGCCAGTCCGACACGGACCGACACGCCAGCTGCGTTCACGCCACCGGCCCCCGAGTCGGAACCCGACGACGGCGACCCGTTCTGAGAGCAGGTGCAGATCCGGCCGTTGCCTCCGACGGTCTAGGACGAGCACTGGGACGGATGAGCCGTTCGCGCACCCGTGGAAGGAGAAGGCGGATGATTCCTGTTGAGATCGGTCTGGACTGGCACCTGCGCCACGCCCACGACTACTTCGCCGAGTTCCTGTCCGGCCGGAGGTTGAACGGCCAGCACAACTGGGTGCACCTGACGCGTCCCGGCTCGCCCGAACGTGCCGCCCTCACCGTGTTCCAGCTCGACGACGGGCACCTCTCCGCAGAGGCCTGGTATCGGGCGGTCACCCGGGCCTTCGGGATCGGGGGGCCGATCGAGTCTGTGGCCTTCCACACCGACATGGCCGACGGGGCCGGTCGCAGGACCGCAGCCATCCGTGTCAAGGCCGACGGCATCCAGGCGCTGCAACTCGCTCACGGCCCCGACGGACGGGTTCCCTTGTCCGGCGAGTGGGCCAGAAGGACCCTCGTGGCCGCCATGCCGGCGGTTGCCGTGGCCGCCGAGTCGCTCCGCCTGCACGAACGGGTGTCACGGTGACCCCGGGACGCGGTGCGCCTCCGACGGTCTGAATGGCCTCTTCCAACGTGATGATGAACCTCCCGCCCCGATTCCTGCTGATCGCAGCCGCATGTCTGTCGGTGACGGCTGCGCCCGTCGTCCTGGTCGTGCCACCGCTTGGGGCCGCCTTGGCCGTGGTGTCTGCCGCCCTCATCGGGCTGGCGGTCCTGCGCTCCCCGGCCGACACGCCGCAGGTCCCAGCCGTGGCGTCGCTGCTCCTCGGCCACGTCGAGGCTGCCCTTGACGCGTTGTCTGACGCCCAGAGCGTTGAGGGGGACCCCGGCAGGCTCCGTCTTCTCTACGCAGCAGACGCGGCTGTTGCCAGGGCAGCAGGCGCGGCGGAGGACGCCTTGGCCATCGCTGGCCAACCGGCCCTGGGCAACGACCCCGCACCGATGGCGATCATGGACGTGATCAGGGTGGGGTTGTCCGGCGTCGACGATCTCGCTGCGGTCCGGATCGACGCGTCACCGCTGATCAGCGTTGACGGCTGCCGGGCCCGGCCACTGGCGCGGCTCATCGGGCGGCTCGCCGAACGTCACGGCACCGCACCGATGACCATCACCGCCGCCTCGACCCCCGACGGTGCGGTCATGGCCGTCGTCACGCCAGTGCCGGTCGAGTCGGCCGAGTCGGCGCTGGCCGCAGCCGCCTGCGTCACGGCCCACACCAACGGGGACACGGTGCAGATCGACATCGGCCCCGATCTGCTGGCCGTAGCGGGGCTGCACGACCACGACCTCGACTTGGCGCAAGGCGACGCGCCCGTGCCGCCTTCCGCTGCGGAACGCCCCCGGGAACCCATCCCGGCCCCATCGTCCCCGGAGGAGCAGTCGCAGACCAGAAAGCGGGGGCTGCTCAGCCTGTTCGGCCGGGGCGACCGCGAGGACATCGGTTGGTCCACGAGTCTCCGGCCACCTGCTGAGCCGAGCCAGAGCCAGCTCTCCGGGTTCGTCGACGACTTCGTGCCCGTCGAACCGGAGCCCGAACCGACAGCCAAGACCGGTGGTCGGCTCCCGCCACCGGAGCCCGCTTTCACCAGGGTCAATCAGCAGGTGAAGCGCGGCGAGGTGGCCGAGGACTACGTCCCACCGACCGTCGATGGGCCACTGATGGACCTGATAGCCGACCTTCCGTCCGCAGTTCCCGACCTCTCGGCGGCCACCGATGGACCCGACAGCGCCGCACTGCCCGTCCGCCAGGGCCGGGCGTCCGCCCCGACGTTGATGGCCGGCTTCGCCGCAGAACTCGAGGGGTTGCTGTGATCGGGTCGATCGACCCGCGAGTGCGGCACCGCAGGCTCGCCGACTCCTTCGACGCGTCGACCACTACGAACGGCGGGATATGCCGTTCGTCGTGGCGCTCGACGGTTTCGACGGTGTGGCCCACCACGATCCCCAGGCAGTCCCGTCAGGCCATGGGCATCCCCGCTGGGGTACCAGTCCAGGTGGTCGACGCACGTGAGAAGGAGCACTAAAGATGGCACGCACAGCCCTCGTCAGGCATGGCATCGCCTCGGGCCAGCAGTCACAGGCGGCCAGGCAATGAGCGCCGGACTCACCGACGATTGGTCGGCAGTCGCCGCACTCCTTGACGTCGACCTGACCGACACCCCCGTCGCCCAACCGATCTCACCACCCGTCGCGGGCGCTCCGAGGATCGCCGCGGACACCTCGCACGCCATGCGTGACTTCGGCTGCCGTCGGGACCTTCGCCGCCTCCTCATCGTCATCGGTGCCATGACCC
Source organism: Euzebya pacifica (assembly GCF_003344865.1). Classification (GTDB taxonomy): domain Bacteria; phylum Actinomycetota; class Nitriliruptoria; order Euzebyales; family Euzebyaceae; genus Euzebya; species Euzebya pacifica. The sequence continues at coordinate 316,103 of NZ_CP031166.1, read as the reverse complement.
CCGACACCGACAAACCGGCCACCGGTGCCAACGCCGTGTCAACCGATGAGGTGATCGGCAAGGTCATCGGGTTCAACGCTGACGCACTCCGCAACCTGATCACCAAGGCCGGGATGATCAGCAACCCGCAACGGGTGGAGCGGATGGCCTCCGCCATCGCCGCCGCGTCAGGCCGGTGCGACAGAACCGACCCGTCCTCGGTCACCGAATGGTTGCGGACCGTCGGGGCGGTCCTGCGCGGGCAGGACTGACGCTGGCCGTCGCGGACCCGGGCACCCACTGTCGCCCCGCGAACGACCGTAAAGGACGACCGCCAGCCAGGGAGACCCGGTGAACCTCAGCATCCGCACACGACTACTCGCGTTGCTCATCACCCCCGCGATGGGCCTTGTCGCGGTTGCCGGATTCCAGGTCGTGGGGGCCGGGGCACTCCAAGCCGAAGCCGACACCACCATCGAGATCCTCGTGTCGGCACAGGCCGCAGATCGCCTGATCGCCGCCATCCAGCAGGAGTCGCTGCTGTCGGTCGCCTCCCTGAACCCCGATGCCGATGTCGCCATCGCCGACGTCGCTCAGGCCCGATCCGCCACCGACAGCGCAGCGGCAGACCTGCTGGCAACCGTCACCTCGGAGGCCGGCAGCCTCGCCGGGCAAGCCGCCGTCGACACGGCCGTCCCAGGCCTCGCCCAGACCAGGGCGGTGCTGGACTCCGGGTCGGGAACAGGCCGCGAGTTCACCACCGCGGAACGGTACTCGGCGCTCACCCACGACCTCATCGCCCGGATCGACGCCGCAGGAAACGTGATCGAGGACGCCGGCATCTCCTCGGCCATGGCGGCCCTGTCGGCGCTGGTCAAGCTCCGCCAAGCCGTCACCGACCAGTCGATGTCGGTGCTGGTCGCACTGGACAGCGGCACCGCGCGAGACACCCTGCTCATCCGAACTGTCGGGACGTCCGCCGAACGTCAGGTGTGGCTCAACGAGTTCAGCACCGCAGCACCCGGGCTGGCCGACGACGCGACCGCTGCCGTTCAACCGCTCACCGACTTCGACGGCGTCGGTCCCGCCGACGGTCTCGACGTGACCGCAGCCGACCTGCTCCCCAGCCTCATTGGTGTCGGTGACACCCTGGCGGGGCAATCGATCACGATCAACGCCGTCCTGGGGGACCTCGCTGACGCCATCAACGCCGAGGCCCAGAACCGGTTCCTGATCGCCGTTGCCCTGGCTGGCGCCGCGGCACTGCTGGTCCTGCTGGTGCCGATGATCCTCAACCGGACCGTGATCAGGCCGCTGGCCAAGCTGACCGGGTTCGCCGAATACGTCCGCAACCGACTGCCGTCCGCCGTTGCCGAAGCCGCGCAGGGCGACCAGGTCGGACGCGTCGCCGATGATCTCGACCCGGTCCTGCGCGATCGACGCGACGAAATCGGTGTCCTGGCCACAGCCGTTGTCGACTCCTCCCAGGAGGCCCTCGACGTCGCCGTCGGGCAGGCCCGCGTCCGCGAAGGCACCAACGCCACGGTCACCAACATGGCGCTGCGCACCAAGGACGGCGTGGACCTGGCGTTGGAGCAGCTGGAACGGATGCAGCGCGATGAGGCCGACCCCAAGCGGCTGGAACGGCTCTACGAGCTCGACCAAGCCATCGTGCAACTGCGACGACACGCCGAGTCGATGCTGACCCTGACGGGCGAGGGCAGGATCGCTGACCCCGACGAGGACCCAATACGGGTCTATGACCTGATCCGGTCGGCAGCGTCGGAAACCAAGGACTTCCGACGCGTCGAGGTGTCCAACCCCGGCCGGGGACTGCAGGCGGCCGGCTATGTCGTCCCAGCCCTGTCCCAGCTCCTTTCAAACCTCATCGACAACGCGTTGCGGTTCTCCCCGCCCGACCAGATCGTTCACGCCGGCGTGATCGACAACCCCGACTCGACGGTGACGGTCAGCATCCGCGACCACGGCATCGGCATGGACGACGAGGCCATGTCGACGGCGATGCAACGGATCATCGACCCGCCACTGCTGGACGCGGCCGAATCCCAGCAGCTCGGCCTGTACGTGGTCGGACTGATCGCCCGTGAACTCGGGGTGGACGTCAGCCTGAGCCGACCCTCGGACGGCTACGGAGGCGTCGAGGCCAACGTGCGGATCCCGTCGAGCCTGCTCATCGACCCCCAGACCGGGTTCGCGCTTCCCTCACCGATCATGCAAGCCCCGGTCGACGCCGACGACAACCCGGCCCAGGCCCCCGTGCCGGTCGCCGAGGACGACAGCGACAAATCGATGGTCGAGGCGACCCGCCGGACGTTCGCGTCATGGTTCAAGGGCAACGACTCCGAGAAGCGCCGACGGGGCACACGGGCAGCCCACGGCGCCGATGAGCAGGCGGGCGACACCGTCGTCGGCCACACCTTCCCGAACAGGGTCCTTCCAGCCGCACCATACGGACCCGCTGTGCCGCCGGCGGCCGCTGGTACCCACACCGAGCCGGCCGGTCCCGCCGTGGCCGCACAGGGCGCTCCAGCGGCCACTGAAGAGCCACCGGCCAACGACAACCGATCGGTCGGGTGGGCACTGCGACGCCGTCGGTCGGTCATCTCGCCCGACGGGTGGTCCACGCCGTTCCCAGGACCTGCCGAACCCAACGGGCCTCTGCGACACCCGATGGTGTCTCAGGCTGCGCCCACATCCCCTGCCGATCAACTCGGGATCCCCGACGCCCCGACCCCCGCTGCACGCGACGCTGCCGCCAACACCGGTTGGACCGACACCCCGCGCAGCAACGGGGCCGCCCCGCATCTCAGGGTCGTTGAGAACCCGCCCGCGGGACCGCCGACAGCCCCTGCGGAGCCTCCGTCTGCCGCGCAGACCGGATGGGGCAGCCAACCACCACCCGCCCCGCCCCCGATTCCCGTCTCCCTGCCGCGGCGCATCGTGGACCACCAGCAACCGACGGCTGCTCACGCACCGCTGACGGCACATCCTGAGCCCGTCGCGTCCGCGCTGGGCATGCCCGTGATCTCGGCCCCCACCGAAGGTGTCGACGGGCCGACGGCAGTCCTTCCCTCACGCGGAACAGATACCCAGACCCCCGCGCCGCCACCGACCCCGTCATCACCGGCGACCGTGCTGCCCATCCGGACCAGCAAGGCACACAAGCCGCAGCCCGCCGCGGCATTCGGCGGACTGTTCTCCGCCATGAGCGACGACGAACCAGACCCCGACGCCCTCTCAGCCATGTTCGAATCGATCCAAGGAACCGACACGTGAACCCTCTGCAGCCAGCGGCTCCACCGCAGCCCGTGGGCTCCGACGACCTCCAGTGGTTGCTCAACGCCTTCGTCAACGACAGCCCAGGCGTGAACGCGGCCGTCGTGGTGTCCGTCGACGGACTGCTGGTCACCATGGACCAGTCGATGAACCGCGAAACCGCTGACAGCCTCGCAGCGGTCGTCTCGGGACTGTCGAGCATGGCACTCGGCGCCGGTGAGATGTTCAACGCCGGACGCATCCAGCAGCAGCTCCTGCAGTACCCCGGCGGCTTCCTGATCATCCGCCAGCTCGCCGCGGGTGCGGTCATCTCCGCCATCGCCGATCGCAACAGCGACATCGGCCGGGTCGGCCACCAGCTTGCCGAACTGGCCAAGCGCGTCGGCCCGACCCTTTCCCCGGAGATCATCGACCGGTTGAAGGCCGACCTTCCCCGATGAGCCGCCGCCTTCGGGAGTTCGTTGTCACGCGCGGCCGCGCCCGTGACGAATCCGACCTGCCGTTGGAAACCCCGATCACCCGAACCGGCAACAGCGCACCGAGGCCACTGAACCCCGACGAGGCTGCGCTCGCCAGCCAGTGCACCTCCCCTCAGACCGTCGTTGACCTGTCGGCCGGGTCCCAACTGGCCGTCGGTGTCGTGAGGGTCCTCGTGCTCGACCTCGTTGACATCGGAGTTCTGTCACTGGGCCAACAGGCCAAAGCGCAGGTCGCCCCGCACCAAGACATCACCCTGCTCACAGAGGTGCTCGATGGCATCGCAAACCTTTAGCCAACCGGTGGCACCCGGCCCCGTGAAGACCGTCAAGGTCGTCATCGCAGGCGGCTTCGCCGCCGGCAAGACGACCTTCGTCAAGGCGGTGTCTGACATCAGGCCCTTCACAACCGAGGCACCCATCACCGAGGCGTCGATCGGCATCGACGACGCCGGTGTGGTCAGCGACCGCAAGACCACCACGACGGTCGCCATGGACTTTGGGCGGGCCCCGCTCAACGACAACCTGTGGCTGTACCTGTTCGGCACCCCGGGGCAGGAGCGTTTCAAGTTCATGTGGAACCAGCTGTCGGTCGGAGCGCTCGGTGCGATCGTGTTGCTGGACACCAGGCGGCTGGAGGACTCCTTCATGGCCGTCGACTACTTCGAGTCCAAGGGCCTCCCGTTCGTGGTTGCGATCAACTGCTTCGACGGGATCCCGACCCACAGCACAGAGGATGTGCGAAACGCCCTCGACGTGCCGGGCGACGTGCCGGTGATGCTCATCGACGCACGCCAGAAGGACCACGCCAAAGCGGCGCTCACCGAACTCGTCAAGCACGGCCTGGCCAGGGCACAAGCCACCCAGGCAGCCGCAACCGGGTAGGCGGGGTCTGCCCAATGGCCACCGACGGGCGATGGTTCACCGTCGGAACGACTGACCGGACGGTCATCGTTGACACGGTCAACGCGGTCCGGTCGGCCGACGTCGCGACCCGCAACCCGGTGCTGATTCACCTGGCCGAGGACGGCCGGTTCGACCAGTTCCTCGTCGCATGCCGGACCCAGACCGGTGCGCCGAGGCTGTGGGCAACCCTTGTGCTGCACATCCGTGCCATGCGGGCACAACCGGCGGTCTACAGCACCGACGCGATACCGGCGGAACGGGTCATCGCTGCCGCCGACGGCCTGCAACGGGCGGTCGCCGGCGAAGTCGACCTCGCACCGGCCGGCAGGGGACTGGCAGCGATGCTTGCTGCGGTCATCCCCGTGCTGCGCGGCTCGGGGGCTCCCGATCCTCTGCTCGCCGCACTCGAGGCTGACCTGGCCACGGTGACCGAAGACCTCGGATGGCTCGGCCGCGACGGTGTCGGCAGCATCGCAAACACTGGCTGAGTGAGTCGGTCGGGCAGGAGTCTGCGGGGAACTATGCGCTGATGGAGCGCGCTGCGGCCGTGCAGGTGGCCATGACGTCGGCTGGGAAGTCGTGGATCCGAACGGTTTCGCCGACCCGGTTGTAGTCGACCCAGTCGGCCAGCAGCAGCGCGGCGTCCTCCCGGCTGGCCGGCGCGCTGAGCAGAGCGGCGTGAGCCGACGCTGCGTCGGTGGACGGCACGAGCGCCGTGAGCGGGACTGGGGTGCCGTCGACGTGCCGCCAGCCACCTGTCGTCGTATCGGCGGGGTCCCACGGCTCATAGGTCGCTTCGTCGATCCCGACGGCCATGACGGGCTGTTCGACGTGGCGCTTGGGGATGCCACCGGTGAGCGCCAAGCAGTTGACGAGGAGGTCAGCAGCCGGGCCGAGCGCACGTCCGTCACCTGGGGACGGGGTGATGGCACCATCCTCGTAGACCGCTGCGAGCTCACCGAGAGCACGACCAATGGAGTTGGCCAGTCGGTGCAGCGACGTGCGTTTCAGCCCTTCAACCGGGGAGGTGTCGTCGAGCCAGCCGATGACCTGTGCGACGTGCCGGTCGATGGCGGCGAGGTGGATGTCGACGGGACGGCGGGGGATCGCCGCCGAGGCGACCGCGGCCAGCAGGTCGCATCGCCGCCCACCAACGGTCCATGAGAACCCGTCCGCAGGGTCACCCCATCGCAGTTCGGCTGGCGTCGTCGTGGAGCTCATCGGGTCTCATGGTCGGCCTTGGCCCGTGCGGCGCAGCCACTCGGCGACGTCGCGGCGGTCCAGGCCGTACTCCGCTGCGATGTCCTCAACGGCCACCGCGTCTCGTGCGAGTGCGAACATCCGCTGTTTGGCCGGCTCCGACGACTGCGTCAGGACCCGAGGGTCCCATTCGGCGTCCTCGGGGGTGATGCCCGGATGGAAGTCCTGCTGCTCCCAGAGCAGACGGGCCGTCATCTCAGAGGATATGAACGCCTCGTGGACCCATGCCTCGCGCAGGGGCACGTCGAAGGACTCCCAGGTCGTGCCGTCGTGGCTGAGCTGGCCCGAGAGCCGACCTGCGACGAGGGTGACTGCACGCAAACAGGGCAAGCGACGGACTCCGTCCGGAGAGGAAAGGGCGGCGGGAAGGTTGAGCGACAGCGACGCTATTGACTAGGTGCGACACCGGGTGCATTCCGCGTCCCGGGTGCGGAATGGCGGTGATGTCCGAACTCGCGGCGACAGTTCACGAAGCACCAATGACGCAGATTCAAGACCGCCTGTCCATAGGCTCGTTGTTCACCGGCTACGGGGGGCTCGATGCCGCGGCTCGTGCTGTCGTTGGCGGGCAGGTCAAATGGCATGCCGAGATCGACCCATCCGCCTGCGCTCTGCTCGAACACCGGTACCCAGACATCCCCAACCTGGGCGACGTGACGTCGATCGACTGGGCGTCGGTGGACCCCGTGGATGTGCTCTGCGCAGGCTTCCCCTGCCAAGACCTGAGCGCTGCCGGACGTCGTGCCGGTATCACCGACGGGGAGCGCTCGGGATTGTGGACCGAGGTGGCCCGGGCGATCGCGGCGATGCGCCCCCAGATGGTGTTGCTGGAGAACGTCGCCGGACTGCTTACTGCCGGAGGAGAGATCGATGTCGAACCCAACCGCTGCCGATGCGGCTGGACTGTTGGAGGAATGCGGGACGCTGTCGATGCAGCCCTCGCAGCAGGGCCTGGTCCCGGTGGTGTGCATCGCCCAGACCGGCGGGGAAACGGACCTGCGTGCGCTGACCAGCCAGTGGGGCGGAATCCTGGAACAGATCAGACCGGGGGACCCGGGGCTGTGGCGGTGGCTGCTGGCCGGTCCGGCCACCGAACCATTCCTTCGGTGGGTGACCGATCATCTGTGGGCGATGACGGAGCGGGCCGAACTGGCGCTGCGGGCGTCGGCCACGGTGGACCCCGGGGAACTCGCCGCGATCCGCGACCGGATGGCGGCGATCAACCGGACGGCCGACGACCCGGTGCCGACGGAACCGTTCGTTGCCCGTCTTGTGGGCAAGACATCGTGGGAGGTTCCGCAGATGAACCTGTTCGGGTCGGGGCCCTCGGAGTCGTTCTCAGGGACTTGGCCGCGCTCGGGTTCGATGCTCGGTGGGGTGTGCTATCTGCGGACCATGTCGGCGCGCCCCATCGGCGAGCACGCTGGTTCTGTGTTGCGTACCCCGCTGGCAAGCCTCGGGGACGGGTCTGGCGGGATGTCCCCGGAGTTGCGTCGTCAGCGCGGCCAGGGGCCGTCGCTGGCGGACGAGGTCGAGTACCTGATGACGGACCGGAGCACGACGATGTGAGGTTGCTGCCGACCCCGCGCAGGGCGGCTGATCGGACCTCTCGTCGGCTGATGGTGGACGCTGACCAATGGTCGGCCCCCTCCCTCGCACAGGTCGTCGAACTCGTCCAAGGGATCCTGCCGCGCGAGTTCCGATCCTGGGACGAGGTGCCCGGCTATTCACGCCGGTTCGCGCCGTCCCCGGCACCGACCAAGCGGCAGGATCCTGCGGCCCCGACGCTGTTCGGTGATGGCGGCTGGGCAGGTGACGGTCCGGATTCGCTTAACCCGCGACGCGGGTCCCGAGCCGGGGACGAAGCCCGGCACCTCCCGACCCCGGTGGTGTCCGACGGCAACGGATCCGGGGGAGAACGGCAGGGATCACCCAACCTCAACACCGTCGTCGAGCTGCTTCCCACCCCGACCGTGGCCGCCGCGACCGGAGGCCAGATCACGCGTGGTGGCTCCCGGTCCGACGAACTGCTGCTCGGTGGGATCGCCGAAGCCGCAGCCGACGGACGCCTGAGCAGCGCCGAACGTGCCGCGTTCGACCGGATCAGCGAGTCCGAGTTCCGAGAGGCCGACATCATGTCGGTCTGGGGGCCCTACGCGTTCGCGATCGCCCGGTGGGAGGACATCACCGGGGTGGAGGTGCCGGAACCAACCGTGACCGGCAAGAACGGGGCCAGAAGGCTGTCGCCCATGCTGGTTGAGTGGATGCTCGGATTGGCCCCAAATTTCGTAACCGGCGTGCCTGGACTCAGCCGACGGCAGCAGTTGCGGATGCTGGGCAACGGGGTGGTGCCGCAGCAGGCGGCGGCAGCGTTCGCCACCCTCATAGGCGCTGTGCTGGAGGAGCATGCGGACCGCGCCTCGACCCGGGACGACCGCCTCCGGAATGACGGGGGCAAGACATCCCCGGCAGTCACAGGAGCACGATGATGAAGGTTCTCGACTTCCCCGCCAGCCGTATCGACCCGGCCGACCCGAAGGTCGCCGCCGGCATGGCTCGGCTGATGGACGACCTCGACCTGTTCGACGCCATCATCGGCCACAGCGCCGCGACTGAGGCCGCGCTTCAGGCCGCGCCGCTGCCCATCGCCGCCTGAACCGACCCGCCCCGTACCAACGGCCCCCTTCATGGGGGCCGTTTCTTGTCTGCCTGCTCGACGACTTGAAGCTGGCGCACAAGCCCAAAGGAATCTCCGGACCATGGCCGATGCCGCGGGGCTCCTGCTGTACCTCAACGGCTTCCTCGTTGCGGACAGGGTCGCGGCTACCTGCTGCCGCCTGCCCTGCGAAGGACCTTCTCGACGGCCTCCTCGGTCAGCCCCGCCCGTTTGGCGACCTTGGCGATCGACACGCCATGGGTGACCAGTTCCACCATGTCTGCAGCCTCGAGGTCGGGAATCCCGGCTCTCGCGGCGTTGAACTCGGCAACCCAGTTGTGCACGGCAGTTCTCGACACGCCGAAGCGGGCCGCAACGGAGCTGAACGACGCGCCCGAGCGGACCAGGAGCGCCGCCTCGGTCCTGACATTGCCAGGCACCCCCCGTTGCCCCCACCGCGGGGTGACGCCCGCTGCGTCGCACCACCGCTTCACCGACCGCTCCGAGGCATCGAACCTTGCAGCAGCGACACGCACCGTCTTGCCGTCGCGAATCATCTGGACTGCGGCGGCCTTCTCATCATCGGTGTAACGGCGGTAAGAACCCATGTGGCATCCCTCATACTGCACCGCCCGTCCCCGACCGACGAACCCGGGGAACATCACGCCCGGCGTCAGGAGCCTGTTTCGGTCGACTCGTGGCTATGAATCTAGGACTGCCGATGGCATGCCGGCATTGGCACAGCAGGCCGTCAGCCAGTCGCGGAACGCCTCTCTGGCAGTGGAGGAGTGCCCGAGTGGGTCAGCCAGACCGCCTCCCGATCGAGGGTGTCGAGCAGCACGTCGGGCCGGCCAGTTCGGGGACCGCATCGAGAGGGTGGGCGTAGAGGGGGAGGGTTGTAGGCAATCAGGTGCGGTCCGTGTAGCTGCGCATCTCACCGGAGGCCAGGAAGGCCGCCCAGGCGCTCTCGGCCGCCCCAAAGGGGCTGATCAGACCGGGCGGCATGGCCGGGTTGTCGGTGATGTCGAGCTTCCAGTCGCGGGCGACGGCGAGGAACCCAAGGCCGTAGTAGTCGATGGTGTCGATCCGAGCGTCGAACTCGGAGTCGTCGGCGACGAACTTCGCCCACATCGCCGCCCGGTCGGCCGCGCGGTTGTTGACCGCAGTTGCGTCCTGCCGGCAGATCGCTCGTCCGAGCTCTGCGAGGCCCCCGAACATCTCCGCCGTCCGGGGACCGGTGCCGCGGACGCCTTCGAGTGCCTGCCCGAACAGGGTGTGCGCGCGAGTGGTCTCGCGCGCAGCCATCGCGAGGAAACCACCTGCCAGCGGCTCGGTGAAGCCGTCGGGGTCGGGATCGGGTCGCGGTCGCCACCAGTCGTCTTGCACGGCCTTCCACACGAACCCGGACCCGCCGATTGCGCCGATCACGACCGGCCGGAACGCCGACCAGGTGTCGAGCCGTACCGAGTCCCTCAGTGCCTCGATGTGCTTAGCCGCTGCAGCCGCCGCAAGCGAAGCACGGCAGCGAGCCCAGTCGCCATCTACCGGGTGCAGCAGCAGCGCTTGGCGGAACAGGTGGTAGGACAACTCCTCCCACAGGTCACTGGTAGCAGGAATCGCCCCGTTCCTCGAAACGAGCCGAGGGATTCGGATCCCGAAGGTGTGTTCCACATCCCATTGACTCGAGTGCACCTGCGAGCGGGCCTCGGGAATGAGTGCGGTGGTCATGTCCTCAAGGGCTCGCTGCGTCATGGTCTGATCTTCATTCCTCGGAGCCCGGTCCATCTGCCGGACCGCATGAAGTTCTCGTACGTGCACCGTGTCGGTTCGATGCGTCCGTCATCGGCCAATTCACCCGTCTTGAAGCCCCCGTAGACCAAGCTGCCTTCACCGTCATCGTGGCGCTTCATGCGATCCTTCATGACGCGCCCAAGATGCTCACGGCCGTCACCGCGGTGCTCCCCGGCGCAATCCTCCGCGACCGTGCGGAGGTAATGCCGCAAGGGCGAAGTGGTGCGTCACCGGTGGTGCCGCTGGTGGGGTTGCGGCGTCCAGTGGGTGCGGGGGAGCAGCATGCCGAGGGTGCCATCGTGCAGCAGCGCCACGGTCCCGCAGGCGTACACGAGAGGGGTGCCCTCGCGCTCCCATGTCCGCGCCTGTCTGAGGATCCCACCGATGTGGCGGTGGGATTGCACGACGATCTCGAACCTGGCGTCGGTGACCCGGGTCCACGCGCCCGTGTCGGCGTCGATCCACTCGCCGTCGCCGCCGACCAAGCCGAAGGAGCACGGCGGCTCGGGTGAGACGACACGCAGTCCGCCGACCAGGCAGCCGAGGGGGCCGACGTGGCGCAGGATCGTCCCCAGGGGCCGACGGAGCGTGGGGCCCGGCGGCAAGTTCACCGGGCCTGTTCCGTCCGCAGGGCCACAGGGCGCGGGCTCATGGCTCCGTATCCGACTTGTCGGCGTCGCTGCGGAGTTGGTCGATGATGGCTCCCATGGCGGCCAGCTCCTCGCGGTAGCGCTCCGCTGCTGCATCGGTGCGGCGTTCGGCGTCGGCACGGCGCCGTTCGGCATCGTCAGCTCGTCGTTCGGCGGCGTCGGCGCGTGCTTCGGCGGCCCGTGCGACCTCGTTGGCGTTGTCGATGGCAGAGGCGGCCCGTTGCTCGGCGGCGTCGACCCGACGGTCGGCGGCCGCGACGGCCGCGTCGGCCCGGTCGGCGGCGGCCGCGGCGCGTGCGCGTTCGTCCTCCGCGGCGGCATCGGCCCGCGCGATGAGTCCCTCGGCGCGTTCGATGGCTTCGGCGGATCGTGTGCGCTCGGCGTCGGCGGCGGCATCGGCGGCGTCGCGGTCGGCGTTGGCACGGTCGCGTTCGGCCGCCCGGTCCTCAGCGGCCCGGTTGGCCGCCAGTACCGCCTGTTCGAGCTCCTCGGCGCGACGGGCCTCTGCGTTGGCGCGGGCCGTCTCCTCGGCGTTCTGCTGCCGGATGGAGTCGAGTGCGGCACGCAATTCCTCGAGGTTGCGGGTGGCCTTGTCGAGCCGGTCGGCAAGGGCGGCCTGTTCCGCCACTGCGAGGTCGGCCCGCGCCCGCTGGTCAGCGATCTCCGTCAGCAGGGCGTCGGTGCGTTCGCGCTGGCTCTGCAGTTCCTCGTTGGCGGCGACGATCTCTCGCTGATGCTCAAGCGCCGCACGTTGGAGTTCGACCTCGAAGGACTCGCGGTCGGAGTAGGTGACGAGTGCGGTGATGGCGGCGTCGGCCAGGTCGGCGACGCCGGCGACGTGGTTGTTGAGTTCCTCCGCCATCCGGGTCGCCAACGACCGCACCGACGCCGCGGCCTGGGTGACGGGCGCGTCGGGGCGTCGTGGGGGCCCGTGCTTGGCGAGCCTGGCCCGTTCCCTGAACGCGGTCTGGGCGTTGTGGCTGTCGTCGTCGCAGTAGGCCGGCGGACGGCCGCCGGTCTCGCGTCGCGATGGCGGCTGGGTGCATCCGGGGAACCCGCAGGTCGTGGCGTCGGTGGTGGTGTCGGTGGTGGTGCTGCTCATGGGGTCCTCTCGGTCCACCGGGTCAGGCCGGCGAGACGTCGTTTGATGACGCCCCGTGCGGCGTCGTCGCGCCTGAACACCCAGCGCGTGGCCGTCCCACCGTCGGGGGAGCGGACCGCCGCGACCCAGCCGACCAGGTCGTGGGCGTGGACGTCGAGGACGAACGGTTGGTGCAGCGCGGGGCACGATGCAAGGGCCTCGTCCAGGCAGCCGTCGCAGGTCGGCGGGTCCTCGGTGACGATGACGTCGTCTCGTCGTGGTTCCCTCCGGGCGGGGAGAATCCACGGGATCGTGCCGTCAGTGCGGGCCGCGGGGTGCCCGCAGACCTGGCAGAGGGCCTGCTCCATCGCGGTGGCGGCCCGCGCAGTGTGCACCTGGGCCCACAGGGGAGTGCCGCTGCCCCGCACGTCGGGCTCGTCCTGCCAGACCAGCCCCCGGTAGAACCGGTAGCCGACCGGGTCGCGGAGGGTTGCCCGGTCGCCTTCGAGGTACAGGCCTCTGCGTCCGTGGCGGTCGAGGTGCTCCTCGGACCACATGGTGATCCATGGAACGGTACGTCCGCCCCTTCGGAGGCGTTCTGGGCCTTTGGCGGTCTCGATCATTGGCTGTCGCTCGGCGAGGTCGGAGGGCCGATCGGCGGGGCTGAATGACGCCGAAGAGGGACTTTCATTTCATTCTGCCATGAAATGAAACGAAACGAAAGGCTTGTTTGCGAGGCGATGGGGGCTTTCATTCTCGTGTGGGCACGAATCAGCCTTCCCCCCGGTTGGCTGTGTCATAATCCCCATTATGACCAGGACTGAGTTGATGGGGTTCACCGCCCCCCAGATGAGCGCGCCTGTCCGCCCCGCATCAGCACTGCGCCGCGAATGCATCCCCCATATGGCGAGGATCCGCCCGTGAGCGCCCCGGAGCCCGGAGAGATCGAGCTCGTCACCGCACAGGCGCGGGCGGAGGTCGATCGCCTGCGCGCGATCGAGGCTGCGGAACCGCGCACCGTCCTGCTCCGCGACGCCCCCCGCCGACTCGACGCCCCCTACGCCGCCAGGTTCGGTCGATCCGCCACCAAACCGCTGCGGGGCGACGCTCTGCACGACGCCGCCGTTGAGTGGTCAACACGCGGCGAGCACCCGCTGGCGGCCGTCGTGGGCAGCTGGTTGGCCGGCATTGGCAACCCGAGGACCCGCAACGCCTACGCCGGCGACTTCGAGGCCTTCACGGGGTGGCTGGCCGACCGGGGCCTCTCGGTGCTGGACGTCACCACCGCCGTCGGGCAGGCATGGGTGGCTGACCTGTACAGGAACGGGGCCAAGACCTCCACGGTCAAGCGTCGGCTCGCCGGGACCCGTGGCTTCTACAACCACCTCGCCCGCGAGGACCTGCTCCCCCGCAACCCGCTTGACCGCGTCGACCCCGTCCTGACCAGCGACGTGGCGGAGGTGAACGCGTCGCGCACGACCGAGCACACCGGCGCCATAACCCAGGAGCAGGCCCAACTGCTCCTCGACGTCGCAGGCGGTCCACGCCGCCCCGATGGCCTCGGCGACCCCTGCCACCGGGCCCTCATCGGCCTGCTCTACCAGTCAGGCCTCCGCGTGTTCGAGGCCGTCGACGCCGGACGCCAGCACCTGATCCCCCACGGCACCCGCATGGTCCTCAACGTCGCCCGCAAGCGCGCCAAGGGCGAACGCGAACCCGTCCCCGTCTCCGACGGCACCCTTGCTGCGCTCCGCGCACACCACCACACCCACGCCGTCCCTGCCGACGGCCCCCTGCTCGTCCGCCCCACCATCGACAAGGACGGCCAACCGGTCCGGACCCCACTTGCCCGGCTCACCCGTCAGGACGCCTACCGCATCATCACCCGCTACGGCACCGCAGTGCTCGGCATCCACCTGCACCCCCACATGCTCCGTGCCTCCTTCATCACCCACAACCTCCAACGTGGCGTCGACGTCCTCGCCGTCCAGAAGGCCGCCGGCCACGCACGGCTGGAGACAACGTCCCTGTACGACCGACGCGTCACACGGCCCGACGACGCCGTCTGGCAACTGGGCAACTGAGAGCCACCCCCAATCAACTCACGCGGTCGAATCCGCTGCACGTTGCCCCGGTTGGCCTGCAACCGCAGTTCAGAAGGTTCCCGTGCGGGCCTTCCCAATTGGCTGGTTTCGTTATGGGCTCTCGACCACGCCGTTGGACTGGCCATGACGCAGAAGACACTGTCGATGGCGTCACGGGCCGTCACCGGGATGGCTGCGGTCAACGGGTGGCGGTTCTGGCGAACCGCCGACGGCACCTTCCTGGCCGACGTCCGTACCCGGAGCACGTCTTGACGCTCGCACGCCCTTTGCCAGGCGGCGGCCAGTGCCACAGGACCAGGGCTCACCACACATCCCATCCAGAGCGGGCGTAGGCCTCTCGGTAGCAGCCGTAGCAGGACCAGCCGGCCGACAGCTTCCAAATCGGTCCGTCTGCCCTGATGAACCCCCGGCAGCTCCGGCAGCGGCTGTTCCATCGGCAGTGCCTCTTGAACGGTGGACGTTCCATCAGCGGCCCCCTTCGTTGGTGCGTCCGCAGTTGGTCCTCATGCGGCCACCGCTGCGGGGGTGGCGGTGCGGGTGAGTGCCCGCCGAGCGGTGATGTCGATGGTGGTGATCACGTCAGCTGCGGCCGCGAGCTGGGACGACAGCCGGTCGGTGCCGGCGATCACCCAGGCGAATCGTGCCTGTCGTGCCAGTTCGACAAAATGGTGATCTCCGGAGTAGATGACGGTGATGTCGGGGTCGACAGGATGGCTGTCGACGTAGCGAGTGAGGGCGCGGTCGGCGCTGTCTGATCCGGGTGGGACCGCCAGCAGACGCATCTGCTTGGGGAGGTCCCAGGCAACGGTGGCACACAGCAGCCCGTTGGCCGCCACGACGCCGATGCGGTGCGACGTGCACCCGTCGATGAGGGTCATCACCCAGCTGGCTGCCGATACGAGGCTGGTTCGGTCGCGGCCGTGGAGGGGGGCCAGGAGGTTCTCCAGGTCCACGACCTCGAGGCTGGTGACGGTTGACTGATCGGACGGGACGGCAGCTAGGTGCCGGCGTGCTGGACGAGGGTTGCGGATGCGCTGGGCCGAGGTGTTCATGCCGGTGAATGTGGCTGTGCCGGCCGGGCCTGTCCACCGGCTCCAACGGGCCAGAACCGATATAATCACGAGCCAACGTATATGCGAACCGCCTACGGTTCGAGTTTCCGGGCTGACGGGGGTGGGTTTTTTTGGATGAGGGCGTTCGACACGCCGCACTGGCACTCCGTCGCCGACTGGCGACCGGTCCAAGGGGGAACGGCCACAGCGACACGTGGGTTCGTGTCCCACGGTCGTCGGTGGACCCCCTCGGAGCGCACTTCGCCCTGATCGACCGGTGGCGAGACGAGCTCGACGCGGAAGACCGAACGCTGCTGTTCTCCTCCCACAACGGTCGAGCGCCGCTTGCGGCACGCCTGTCCCCGCTGCTCTCGGGTGCGACCCGCGCGCCACTGGCCGACCTGATCGGCGGGGGAACACAGGACGCACCGACCTTGCGGACGGCCATGGTCCTGTGGTGGGTTGCGGCCGCACGGCCCACGCAGTCCGTTGACCTGGCCGCCGCAGACATCGCCGCCGTGGCAGGCCTCGAGCCGAACGGTCCCCGTCGCGTCAACGATGCGCTGCGCCGACTCGAACACGCCGGCCACATCCATCGCACCCGGCGGCACCTGCTGCCGAGCACCCTCACCGTTGTTCCTGCCGACCCCTCCGTGCAGGTCCACCACGCACTGATCACCAACGGCCACCTGCACCACCTCTCTGGGGCAGCTGTGGTTGTCTTCCTCGCCGCGATCGCCTTGGTCGACGGCCGACGACAGCGCGACGCCGAACCAACCTCCACCGATCTCCGCCGGGCCGCGGGCCTGTCCCCATCAGGGTTCGTGGCCGCGGTCCGCCAGCTCCGTGC